>JAQNCM010000046.1 GCA_029237615.1 Mucilaginibacter sp. | reverse complement strand
AGCTTTTTGGGGAGCAACAAGCATCGATGCCAATAACGTTAACTTTATAAGGTTCGCAGATATCATTTTGTGGGCTGCTGAATGCGAAGTTCAAATAGGAAGTTTAACCACCGCCGAACAATATGTTAACCAGGTACGGGCAAGAGCTGCTGATCCGTCGGGTTGGGTGTATGCAAATGCCACCTATGACGCAGCAACGTCCAAATACACCCCGCAAACTAAACCGGCGGACAATTATAAAATTGGATTATACCCAAGCGGCACCTTTGCAGCTAACGGGCAGGCTTATGCGCTTAAAGCGGTTTATTTTGAACGCCGGCTTGAGCTCGCTATGGAAGGGCACCGTTTCTTTGATCTGCAGCGTTGGGACAATGGCACCGGCTCGATGGCCCAAACATTAAACACCTACCAACAGGTTGAAAAAAGCAGGCACTCGTTTTATTACACTAATCCAACGGCCAAATTTACTAAGGGTGTTAATGAATATTTTCCCATTCCCCAAAGGCAAATTGATGTGGAAAATTCAATGGGTTCAACAAATTTGAAACAAAATCCCGGTTACAATTAAGCATTATAGCAGCAACCCAAACAGGTTGCTGCTATAAGCTAACAGTGGCCAAAGTGTATAAGACCAGAAGAGGCTGTCATGACCCATGATCGGCCTCTTTTTATACTGTTTGGTTGATGCACTGTGATATCAGGAACAACCGCGGATTTATCCCTTTTTATATTATAATGACCAGAAAACAAGCAGACTGCATCATTTTTATTTTGATGCGGTCTGCTTGTTTTCGTTAAATAACGCAAGAATTAAAACTCTAAAATAACCAAAAATAAAAAAATCACAGATAATAATTTGAATGCGATAACACTGATCGCCTAGAGGTTAAACTTATATTGCCGTATCGTATGACCCATCCAGCATCTCCCAAAACGCTGTTCTGTTTCAGGATTAATAATATCTGCCTATAAAAGGATTATCTACAATGATTTTCTTCAGCTCGTCAGGGTTAATGATGCCTTCTTTAGTGTATACAATTTTACCATTCGGCTCAACTAATAGGGTATAGGGTAAGGCACCCTGCCATTTAGGATCAATTGCCTCAATCAATTTATACTTATCGTCCTTATTAAAAATATAATTCGTGGTTGATGCCTGTGACTGTTGCAGGAATTTCAGGGCTTTACCCATCTTCGCCGGATCATCAGCACTTATGGTTATTATTTCAAAATCCCTTTTACGGTACATCCGGTTCATGGTAATAAATTCGGAGAATTCGGTGGTACAGGGGCCGCACCAGGTTGCCCATACATTTATCAACCTCAGTTTATCTGATTTGTTAAGTAAAATATCTTTAATGCCTGCTACGCCAATCGTGTCAATTTTTACAGGCTCTTTTGCCCATTCATCTTTCGCTTTTTGTTTCCAGTCCTCCTTTTCGGCCCATTTAACAGAACAGCCAAACACTTTGGTAACAGCCGGATAAGGCAGCTTGTTGTTTAACAGGTCATTGATCGCATTGCGTGTGTCCTGTGAACGAGGGGTCTTACCCGGTTTTTCTGTGTCATCTATCCTGCCCGAGAAACAAAGCTTCCTTTCTTTATTAAAAATAAAAACATGCGGTGTCGCTGCCGGCCCATACGCCCTGGCGGTACTTTGAGTAGCACCATCAAATAAATAAGGGAAATTGAAATGCTTTTCCGCTGCTCTTTTTTTCATTTCAGCAAATGAATCGCCCAGATCAGTATAACCAAGTTCATCCAGCCGTATAGCATTAGGGTCATTAGGCATAATTGCCACAATTGCGACACCCTTATTTCGGTAGTCACTGGCTAACTGCTCAATTCTATCTTCATAGGCTTGTGCCGTTGGACAATGGTTACAGGTAAAAACAACTACCAGGATGGGGTAATTTTTAAACGAGCTTAGCGTGTATGTTTTACCGTCTACCCCGGGTAAATTAAAGTCCGGAGCCCTGGCGCCGATTGCCAGTGTTGGATGATCGCCGGAGGGGAATTTAAACGAACAAATGAATACGCTGATCAATGTACCAAGCGCAATAATAAAAAGGGATTTCTGAATCATAGCCGTGTTGTTTGGTTTTCAAAAGCAATTGATAATTGGTTAAGTAAAATTAATATCAAACCGACTATTTAAAAATAACAAACAACTTTAAAGCAGTTAAGATGTAATAGTGAAGTAGTGCTGAACGGCTAAACAGGCTTGCTTCCTTCCTCTTTTGATGTTGAAAACTCGGTAAAATATGTATGCATGCTTATTTCGGTAGGTACCTGTAATTTTTTTCTTAACCTGTAACGGCTGATTTCAACCCCCCTTACGGTTATATTCATCAACTGCGCCATTTCCTTGCTTGACAAATCCATTCTTAAATAGGCGCAAAGTTTTAGTTCGTGCGCACTCAGCGCGGGATGAATTTCTTTTATAGCTTTTAAAAAATTACTGTGGATATTGTCAAAATATTCTGCAAACTGATCCCATTCTTTGTCCATTTTGCTTTCCTGGTTCAATATCCTTATCAGTTTTTTTAACTCCTCCGATGGCATATCATCAGATGCTTTTCTCAAATGAACCAACTCGTCCCTTATTTTAGATAAAAGTTCTCCTTTTTGCAGCAAATGCATGGCCACTGCAGCCAGTTCGGAGTTTTTACCAATTATTTCAGATTCCAGTTTTTCGTTTTTTAGTGCGATAATTTCTTTTTCAGACTTTTCCATCTCAAGCTGGTGCAGATATTTAAGGCGTTTTTGTTCTTCGGCATGCCTTAATTTCTCTTTCATAAACTTTCTTTTAAGCCACCTGTAAAAAAGGTAGTTGAAGGCAATAAATAAAATTCCGTACAAAATGTAAGCATAGATGGTTCTATACCAGGGCGGTAATACGATAAATATGTAACTCGTTATGCGGGATTCATCTCCCAGGTTACTTCTTGCTTTTATCTGAAAGATATACCTGCCCTCCGTAAGGTTGGTATATTCTTTTTCTGTTCTTTTTGACCAGTTTGCCCATTTTTCATCAAAATCCTTCAGCCGATAGCTGTATTCAATATTAGATTGCTTCTGGAATGAAGGCGTTGAATATTCAAAATGAAGCGAGTTTTGTTTACTGCTAAGCTCGTGGATTACTTGTTGGTTACCGGTATTATAACCTCCATTTAAAATGCTGTCTGCACTACCCGTTGCTTTTACCATCCTGACAAGCACCTGAATGTCGCTTTTGTTGTTTTTGTATTGCTTATAATTAATATGATAAAATCCTTTTTCAGCGCCTACAAAAATGTTTTGTTCATTCAAGGGGTAAATGTTTTCAAAATCACTCACTAACGTGCCATTGAGTTCCGGGAAATAAATAACACGTGGTTTTGGGCCTGAAAAATCAACTACCCCAAGTTTCTTTTCCTCGATAAACCAAATATTTCCGTTATCGTCTTCTTTAAGATACCTGATATCTTTCTGTTTAAATATATTTTTAAAGTAAGCAGAAGGCTCAAAAGCATCAGTTGTATTATTATACTCATAAATTCCTTTTTCAGTAGCAACCGCCATCCTGTTTTTTATTGTAAACAAGCGGTTCCCTAACGGGGACGGTAACCCATTCTTATTCGTATAAAGTTTTGTTTTGAGCGCATATGGCGAACTCATGTCGATTTTATAGATTCCTTTGTACGTATGTGCCACCCACACGATGTGGTTCTCCACCGCGACAAACCTGGTTGATTCATTAAAATTGAGGCTTGCGCCGGCAATAAAGGAGTTATTGTTGTATTTTAATAAGGAAAGCCCATTGTAACTGCCTGCCACAATTACAGCAGAAGGCAATACCTTATCATAAGGTGTAAAATTCCAGAAGCCGAACCTGTTGTTCACCGGTACCGCCAAGGCGCCTTTTAGTTGAAAAGCCCCTTCGTGGTGTGCAAGCAGCAAATTGTTGTTTACTTTAAACAACCCCCATGCCGATCCTTTAGTGCCTGCAACGGGTTGAAAGGTGCCCTTAAGGGTACTAAGGTCGCCACCCTCAGCGGCTGGTACAGCATATAACCAGTTAGAGGTCCCGATGAAGAGTCTCTTACTATACAATATAGCGCTGTAGCCCGCACCTTCATTAAGTTTTTCAGGGTAAATGTGTTTAATGGCACTGTTATAAGCACAAAAATCAATACCGTCATCCAGACCAATCCAAAGATTGCGATCCTTATCTAAAAATATGCCCAGCACTGTATTGTTCTGCAAGCCCTCCCTGCGCGAAAAATGTTGAATGACAGTGCCATCTTTATCAATTATATAAAAGCCCCCCATGTGGGTGCCTATAGCAATATGCTGATTGTCGATCATCCTGGCACACATGATCAGCCCGTTTAAAAAGGGATTCTGACCTTTAAACCTAAATGGTGTCACTTTTTGATTTGTTAATATAAACAAACCATTTTTCTGAGTAGTAATTAAGATACTGTCTTTACCTAAAGGTAAAAGGGCAGTAACAGCTGCATTTTGTTTCAACAGAGCACTGGCTGCAAAAGGCGACCATTCTCCGTTTGAAAACCTGAATAGTCCTTTCTTTGCATCCTGCGCAATTAGCTGGTTATTGCATAGTCCCAAATATAACCATTGTGAAAATGGTTTATAGCTCGTAATGGATTTTCCGTTAAAAAGGAAGATATTATTTTGCGCGCGGAAAAAAACCTTATCATCAAAAGGTACAATATCCCAAATGTCTCTGAAATTGTTGATCTTTTCCTGCAGTAGATCTTTTACCGATGAGAAAATCAGGTTCCCATTTTTGTCGGGCGCAAAATATCCCATTTCATTTTGGCCTCCTGCAAAAATTTTTCCATTTCCGTTAATGGCGATAGACCTGACAATGGTTTTATTCGGTAACTGATAAGTTTTCCAATAGGTTCCGTCAAAACTTAATACACCTTCGCTGTTCGCAAAATACAAAATGCCGTTCTTATCCTGACAGATACCCCGGTTTTGTAGTCCGGCGTTATATTCACTCCGGGCATAGGAAGTAATATTCGGCAGGCCAATAGGATTTTGGGCAAAACCTATGTAGTATTTAATCAATAAAATAAATAGTAAACAGTTTTTTCTCATGCTGCGAAATGTCATTACCTAATGATTGTAAAAAAAATATAGCATCAAACCCACTTATTTGATATAAACAGCTACATGAAGTAGTAATGAAGTAACCCTAAATTATCAGGCACATAATGCAAAATATAATTTTGAGCTCCAGCTAATCCAGTAATTATAAACTAAATGGTTTCTATTAAAATTGGTTTACAGGCGGCGAGCGCCCCGCGGCTATTTGTGATCCGCGAGGAGAAAGATATAATAAAGTTTCAAAAACATAAAATATATATACAAAATGAGGAAAATTAAATTGTTTACAACACTTTTAATGGTGTCGTTAAGTTTATCGGCATTGGCACAACAAAAATCAATTGGTCTTTTTGATGGGCAAGTTGATGTGGGTAAAAGCACCAAACCAGGGGCTGGTACCTATCTGCCCCAAACACAGCAATATATTATTTCGGGAGCCGGTTATAATGTGTGGTTTGATCATGATGAATTTCATTATGTATTCAAGCGCATTAAAGGCGATTTTATATTATATACCCGTGCTGAGTTTGTTGGTTGGAACGGTGTTGAACAACACCGCAAAGTAGGATGGATGGTGCGAAAGTCGCTTGACGGAAATTCTGCCCAGGTAAATGCAGTTGAACATGGGGACGGCCGCACATCTCTGCAGTTCAGGAGGACAACCGGTGCAACCACTGAGGAACTTACTTCGAAACTGACCCATGCCAATATTATCCAGCTGGAAAGAAAAGGCAACATCTATACCATGAGGGTGGCTAAATACGGTGAGCCCTTTGTAACCGAAGAGGTCGCCAACCTGGATTTAGGCGATGATGTTTATGTTGGATTGTTTGTAGGTTCACACAATCCGGATGTGACTGAAACCGGCATATTCAGAGACGTAAGTATTACCGTTCCTTACGCAGGCGTGGCCGACCAAAGAACCCCAATGACCCTGGGGAGTAATTTGGAAGTAATGGAAGTAGCTACCGGGAACCGCGAGATCATTTATTCGGTGCCTTATTCAATACAAGCGCCTAATTGGACTCCGGATAATAAAAGTTTGATTTTTAACAGTAGTAAAGGGGTTTTATACACATTTGATTTAAATACGAGAAACGCCGTTTTACTAAATACTGGCGACGTAAAGAACAATAACAATGACCACGTGCTTTCGTTTGACGGCAAGATGATAGGCTTAAGCAGTAATGTTAAAGAATTGGGAGGCTCTATTGTTTATACCGTACCTGTAAAAGGGGGGAATCCCAAACAAATTACTCCAAAAGGACCATCATACATGCATGGTTGGTCTCCTGACGGAAAAGATCTGGTATTTTGCGGAGACAGAAATGGAGAGTTCGATGTTTACAAAGTTTCTTCCAATGGGGGACCAGAAACACGTTTAACTACCGCCAAAGGTTTGGATGATGGTCCCGAATATACCCCGGACGGAAAATATATTTATTTTAACTCCGTAAGATCAGGCCTGATGCAAATATGGAGAATGAAGCCGGATGGCACTGACCAGGAGCAGGTAACCAATGATGAATATGATAATTGGTTTGCTCATATTTCTCCCGACGGTAAATGGTTAGTATTCTTAACTTTTCTGCCAACAGAAGTTGAGCCCGGTATCCATCCACCCTACAAACATGTATACATACGTTTATTGCCTGTAACTGGTGGTACCCCTAAGGTGCTCGCTTATTTTTATGGTGGCCAGGGTTCTATGAATACCCCGTCGTGGTCGCCGGATAGTAAACATATCGCCTTTATTAGTAATACCAATGCGCTTGAACCTTTAAAATAAGAACGACAAAATGATATCAATCAAGAGCAGACGTGATTTTCTTAAAAATTCAGGATTATTGTCCGCGGGCATATTTTTAATTCCAGATTGGTTAACCGCAGGGAGCAAACCGTCTAATAAAATCGGAATTCAACTTTATACCGTAAGAAAGGAAATGCTGGCTGATGCTGCAGGAACCTTAAAGCAGCTAGCAAAAATTGGTTATACTGAAATAGAGTCAGCCAGAAGTGAAAAAGGCAATTATTATGGTTTAAAGCCAAAAGAAATAAAAAGCATAACCTCTGATTTAGGAATTAGCCTGATAAGCGGCCATGTTCATATTGATACCGACTGGCAACGGTCAATTGATGAAGCTGCCGAGGCCGGCCAGCCTTATCTGATCTGTTCGGTATTACCCTCAGCCGGACAAACGGTTGATAATTATAAACGCAGTGCTGAAATATTTTTAAATGCGGGCGAGGTTTGCAAAAAAGCCGGGATTATTTTCGGTTATCATAATCATTCGTCGGAGTTTGAAAAAGTTGGCCAGCAAACCTTATACGACGTATTGCTTGACCAAACCGAGCCGGCGCTGGTGATAATGGAACTGGATTTGGGCTGGGTGATTGCTTCGGGCGCCGACCCCGGCTATTATTTTGATAAGTATCCCGGCAGATTCCCGCTGTGGCATTTAAAGGATATGAACACAAGCCTTAAACAAAGTACCGAATTTGGAAAAGGAGACGTTAATGTCAGCGGTCTTTTTAAAAATGCTGAAAAGTCGGGCCTGAAACATTTTTTTGTTGAACAGGAAGAATATACACATTCAGCGTTTGAAAGCAGTAGGTATGATTATAATTATCTGAGAAAACTGGATGTTTTTAATAAGCAATAGCTGGAAATTAAGGCATTCAGCTTTAAGATGCAATTAACCGCAAAATGGAGATTTAGTTGATTAATTGGTAAAGCATCGGAAACGGTGCTTTTACTATTATGGTAATATTTGCTCTGCAAATTATTTAATAATTGACTAACAGATATTTATAAGGTATGCAATAATAAAATGTATTGCCAATTTATTAAGTAGTGAAAAGAAAATTGAAGCTTAATTATTCATGTGTTTTATAAGCATCGGTTACAAACTCAGTAAATATTAAAAAATTTATCTGATGATGGACAATTCAAACCAGGCATAAAAAAACAAAGTATTGAATTACATAGGGACAATTTTTTTTTGATTAGTTTTTTCACACATATACGTATATTAAAAATATCAAAAATGGTTAACTTAAAAAAGAGCAAAACTTCCTATAAGTATTTGCTTATCGCAAAAAATACCTGCATCGTTTTATTGCCGGTCCTTTTATTATGCATCGAAGTTGAAAACGGTTGTGCGCAATCGTTACCGGCGAAATCTGAAGTGCCAAATTGGGCGCTGCCGGGATCTGCAACCCATAAACAGATTCCACCTCCTTTAGACTTCCATCGGCCTGCCAAAACAGACAATAACCCTATTGGCATTTTTAAGGGCCAAAGTGATGTAGGTGCTGCTCTGGTAAGTGGCTCATCCACATATAATTCCGTTACCAAACAATATACAATTAATTCTGCGGGGTATAATATATGGTATTCACGTGATGAGTTCCGATTTCTCTGGAAGAAAATGTCTGGTGATGTATCTCTTGCCGCCGACGTAACATTCCCTGATCCGACCGGTTACGGTGATCGCAAAGCCGTTGTAATTATCAGGCAAAGCCTTGATGACGATTCAAAGGAAGCAATGGTTGCCCTTCACGGTGGCGGTTTGCTCCATTTGGCATGGAGACCTGGAAAAAATGAAGATATGAAGGAAATGCGCGTTGATTTAAAAAGTCTTAGCGGCAATCCCAGTGCTAACGACGAAGGTATTTTGCATGTCAAAAGAATAGGTATAGAAAAACATGGTGACGAATTTTCAATATTTGTAAGCGTTGCAGGCGAGCCGATGCATCGGTACGGCGCCCCGGTGCATCTCCATATTGATGGCCCATTTTATGTGGGAATCGGTTTTTGTTCCCATCAACCTGACAAAGCAGACACCGCTATACTTTCAGATGTTGTTCTTGAAAGTGGCGCTGTTAAGTTAAAAGAATAAGGGATTGTAAGAGCAACTGTACTGACTTTGCTCTTAAGGCCGCATCCTTTGCCGGATTCGGGGTTACTAAAACCAAATCAAACTGGCCTTTAGGTCATGGAAATAACCCAGCTACAACCGGCTAGGGTATTTTGTCTGGGATGGTATATGATACAGATGGCATGCATGACCTTTTTGTCGATTACTATAAATTGCTACTAAAAAAGTAATAATATTTTTTTAATTTTTACAGATTATATATGCTGAATTAGCCGATGAAGCCGCTGGCTGGCTATTCCGCTTATTGCGCCTTATGTACCCTAAATTACCCTTAAAACAGGGGTAATTACTACCGAC
>JAQNCM010000581.1 GCA_029237615.1 Mucilaginibacter sp. | reverse complement strand
TACCCAATATAAGCCACTCCGGAGAGTATTTGAGTTGAAAGCAAAGTTTACGGATCAGGTAATAGCTTACCTCCTGTTTCTTATTGATCACTTTGCTTATAAAGCCCTGGTCAACACCAATTGCGCCGGCGAGCGCAAGTTGCCCGCCATGTTCCTTAACAATTACTTTTAACCGCTTTACCAGTGCTTCGTCAGACATTTGATTGCAATTATAAACAAAGTCAGCATAAAAGTAAAATCAGGTCTATATAATTAAATTGATAAGCGGATATTTTTTTATTTATAAAATCCGGAATCAAAATTTCATTAATGATTATGTTTATTAAGAATATCCTTAACCAGGCAATGCTTTTTAATATCAGCTATTTTAATTACTAATGGCGCATATTTAAGCTGTTTGCCTATCATTTCAGTACTATTATCAGAATGAGCTATTACTTCGTCTGCATTATCACTTGCCAAAAGCCTTTTGTACATCCGGTAGTCGCCCCATTCAATATAATATACCTCGCCCGGTAATATCTTTTTATCATGTATAACCTTTAATGCTACCCAGCACCCGTTTTCCAAATAAGGGTACATGGAATGCCCCCAAACGGGTAATGCGAAATCACAATCCTCAATACCCGGAAAATTCATGCGCCCAACAGAATGGGTATCGTTAATATCGTTATATACCTCCACCCCTGAAGCGGTAGCCGTTATTTCATACATGGGTATACCCGCAATAACACTTGGTTTGGCTAAATTATCAGGATGTGCGGCTTGATTTTTCTCATCCAGAAATTTACCATATTTCTCTTTAAATAGTTTAAGTTTTTCCGGATCAATATTTTGCCGGCTCTTAACAATTTCTGTAATTGAGCTGGCAGAATTAAAGCCAAGCTCTGCCGCTAACTGTGCATTACCATTAAAGGCTTTCCCCCTAAGCTGATTATATAATATAATAAACTCCAGCGTTTCAGGCCGCACCCGTTTTATTTTATTAGGCTTTTCGGTTAATTCCATTGTAAAATAATTTACTAATTTCTTTAGTATATTAAAGATATTTCTTTATATTTGTATGCTATCATTAATACGAAACTACTATAAATTACTATACAAACAAAATGAACAATACAGAATTTAAAGAAGAAATACATAAAAATTGTTTTTCTCTATATAATGATGATGGATGACTTATGGAATAAGTAAGCAGAGCATATTGTTAAATTCAATTACAAAAACCTATCATATACTACTTTATACCTATGCACATTGCCTATTCAGCTCTAAAAACAATGAAGTGTCAAACAGATGCTAATAAAATTCTCCATGATAACGTACTATTGATCCGGTACAAGGCTTACCATGCCACTTGTAATAAATACAGTCATGAGATAGCTGCTATACAGAAATATTTGCCCGAATGGCAACCCGCTTTCAATTATTAAATTAATAAAACAATTAAAATGATTAACATTTCACAAAAATTAAAAAATGAAATATGGTGGATGATTATATCCGTAGATTATGACTATAGTCGTATTACTATTGCCGACCATGAAATAAACGAGGGTATGCTAACTTTATGGTTGGAAGATAAGCAGGATTTTAAAAACTCGTTGGAAGAATGCCTTCAGTTAGACATTCCGGCAAAGCAGTTTGCCAAAGTAATCAGGAGCGAAAATTTAAACAGTTACGAAGGCACCAAAATGCACCCGACCAAGCAATTCCTGTACAAGTCCCGTATTGAGGTTAATGAGCCCGTTCGGTGGTACCAGGAAGACGCTTCAGTTATTGAGCAGCAATGGGCACGCGAAGCTGTTGTAAAAATGCTCTTAACACAACTGGTGGAAAATGAAGTGGTGAACGATTTAGCCTGGTAATTAATTATGCCAATTGGCATTGAAATCATTACCATTAACAATACATTAATTAGGTATGCTTATACTACCATCAGGTTTACGGGAGACAGGAAAAATTGATTATTTACTTCTTAGATCAAAGCTGCCTTCAGCCTTATAAAAAACCGAGTTCGCTTTTGTATCCTTAGCTAAATAAGCAATAAAGGTTCCCTTTGCAAGTACGCTGTCACGGCTATATTGCGTTAGCATTATTTTACCGGGATCTTCCATGCCCGCGAACTGACTTAAAGTATATTGTATGCTGGGATTGTTGACACGACTAAATAAAAACTGGCTTCCGGCAACAGTACTGGTAATATTATTTCCGGGATATCCGGATGAGCTGATACCAAAACTCATGGTATGCGCCTTATTAATGGCCGTAATACCAAAATATTTTTTACTATCTAAATAAAGGTTAACAAAAGCAATGGAATCCTTTGCCGCATCAAAAGTATAAGTTGAATCCTGAATGGTGATTTTTAAGGTACCTGTAACGGCAAGCACATCGCCGGGGGCTGATATTGCAGCCAACGCATTGACGCTATCCGCTTTTAAAGACAACGGTGTAAATTCCTTTATCTCTGCGTCCTTTTGACAGGATATAAATATCACTGTAAGGAACATAATAAAGAAAATATAACGCAACCTGGCCATACGTAAATTTACATATTATTATATATTATACGAAAATAAGGTACAAATGGTTGCGGCGTAAATCATTTAACAAAATTTAACTTTAACAGATTTACGAAAAGGTGTAAACAACATAATGCGGCCATAACAGGCGGCTAAAACAATTCGCCTACATTGACGAATACACCCCTTGATCCCTGGGTTCCAAAACCGTAATCAACTGCGATATTGGTCTTTGATATTTTACTTAGCTTAATACGGGCGCCCGGGCCAAAGCCAGGCTGAACATGTTGAAGACGGGTTCCCGGAGCGGCAGAAAACGATTCCGCATTTACAAAAAACACACCGCCTAACAAGCCGTTTTTAGTAATTTTATAGCGATACTCGCTTTCCAGGTATACCATTTGCGCACCCCGAAAGCGTCCTTGTATATATCCGCGACCTGTGCTGGTGTACGGATCCCAGGAATTGGCAGGAAGATCAAGATAGGGCGGCTTACCATTAAGTACTAACCAGTTATACGACCAAAAAGACAGGGTGTTACCTGAATTCCCGGGAAAAGTATAATACTTTCTTAAATCAATAATTAGGGATTTCCAGTTTGATGAGCTTCCTAAAAAACGATCGTTATCCCGGTATTGGGCAGAGGCATAAAAACCATCTGAGGGATTAATAGAATTATCACGGCTATCAAAAAGCGCGTTTAATGAAATACCCGATGATACAGTGGTTTCAGCAGTACCGTATAAAGTATAATCAGAAACGGCTCCATTTATCGGGCCGCTGTGGCTGATATTCCAATGATAATCAAATCCGTAGCCGGCACCTGCATAAAAGTCGCCGCTTACATGTCGCATAACTACTTCATTCAAGCGCAGAAAATTATAGCTCATCGGATCTTCATTTCCGATATAAGAATCACTTCCCAGTCCATACGTACTTTGAGGATATTTATAAAAGCGATAATCACCTACAAAGTTATATTTATTATTATTTGTCCAGATATTCGATTCAACCGGCAGGGTAAACTGCTCATTTTGAGTATAAGCTGTACTTGCAGTTATGGTAGATATACGGGACAGCGGATCTACACGAAAAGCGATATTACCCGATAATATAATCGCAAGCCTTGATTGAAGAGTATAGCCTAATGCAGGTATAACCGAAACAACCGGTTGGGATGTAATAGAATCAACCTCTATTTTAGGTTGCTGCGTATGAAATAGTTTCCTATAAACGTCTTTAATATCTCTTTCGTAAAAAATTGCGCTGTCAACGTGCATGGTTGAAATGGTGTCTGCATGTGATCTTATTGAACGGAATGATTTTTTTTCCT
>JAQNCM010000028.1 GCA_029237615.1 Mucilaginibacter sp. | reverse complement strand
CCGATACGCTTAGACTACCCTGCAGTTTTTGCTCCCGCCAGATATACCAGGCCACCATTACCGGAATGAGTATAAAGAGCCAGAAAAACCCCGGATGGGCAAATTCTATCGATTTAAGAAAACTCATTAATGATTTCCCCCTTCCGCATTACTTGTTACGTCAACCTGTTGCGTATTGGACACGAAACTTACTGCATTTGCGATACTTTGCTCATTTTCGACAGGTAACGGTTTTTCTTTTGCAAATTTAACTAAATCGGCCATTACCAATATATTACGCAGCAGTTGCTTTTCTTCAGTCGTAATATCCAGGTACTTTAATCCGGAAAAAATCTCATCAGTTGTTTTTTCGTGGGTTTTTATGAGGTATCTTTTTTCAAGATATTCCCTCAACACATCGCTTAATTCAATGTAGTATTGTTTAACCTCACCTTGCTGCCATAGTTTTTTATCGCGCAGTTCATTCAATTTTTTAAGTGCTCCCACATGGGCCGGTATAACAGGTTGTTTTGCAACTTTAATTACAGGGACGTTTTTCGGTTTCTTTTTTGAATAATATATCAGCCCAATAATCGCTGCTACTGCAACTAAGGCCAATGCGACCCAGTACCAGTTATCCCTTAGCCAGTCGAAAAAAGTATAGGATACCTTTAACGGTTGTTTAATATCATAAATACCTTTAGTGGTATCCACCTTAACCGTTTGTACCGTTAAGGTTAACTCGTTTGTTTTTAAAACACCCGCCGCAGTACCAAAAGAGTATGAGGGTATAGTATAAGTACCTGCATCAAAACTGGTTAAGGTATAGCTCTGCGTTACAGTTACGTGGTTATGATCGTTCTTGTCGAGAACAGTATCAGGTTTACTGCCGCTTACAACTTGTACTTTTCCGGTAATCGTATCTGTCAACTTTGGAAAATTCACATGTTCTTTTACAGGTTGATGAACACTTAAATGAAGCCTGGTTTGGTCGCCGATACGGATAGCGTATTGATCCAGCCTGGCTTCTGCACAGATATTTTGAGCACCTGCGTTAAGCGTAAGGCTGGTTATAATCAATAATAAAAACAGGAGAGTATTAAAAAACCTTCTATTCATCTTTCTTACCTTTTTCTTTCCCGCTTTTTAAACAAAGTCATCAAGGGCTTCACATACGATTCATGCGTGCCAATGTCGGCAGCATCCACACCCGATTTGCTGAAAATATCTTTTAAGCGGGCATTTCTTTTTAAAGCATCAATTTTATAGGCGTCACGTACTTTTTTATCCCCCGTGTTAATCCATACCAACTCGCCGGTTTCTTCGTCCTTTACAGGTATAAGCCCTAGGTCGGGAAATTCCTCCTCGTGTTTATCAAATAGCCTTAAAGCAATAATATCATGTTTTTTATTGGCTATCTTCAGTTCTGACTCAAAAGCCGGGCTCATAAAATCTGATATAATAAATGCGGTACATCTCTTTTTTATGGCACTGGTAAAATATTTTAAAGCTTCGGCCACATCAGTGCCGTTGTTTTGCGGTTTAAAATCTATTAATTCCCTGATGATCATCAATATATGACTTCGTCCTTTTTTTGGTGGAATAAATTTCTCGATCTTATCACTAAAAAATATCACTCCTACCTTATCATTATTTTGTATTGCCGAAAAAGCGAGCACGGCACATATTTCTGTAGCCAGATCCTGTTTCTGTTGGTTAAGCGTACCAAAATTTTCAGAGCCGCTCACATCCATCAGCAGCATTACGGTAAGCTCTCGCTCTTCATCAAAAACCTTCACAAAAGGATGATTAAAACGGGCCGTTACATTCCAGTCTATCGTCCTTATCTCATCACCTACCTGGTATTCACGTACTTCGCTAAAGGCCATACCCCTGCCTTTAAATGCAGAGTGGTATTCTCCCGAAAACAGGTGATTGCTTAACCCGCGGGTTTTAATCTCAATCTTTCGTACTTTTTTAAGCAGCTCTTTGGTATCCCTTGCCATAGTTTTTGTGCAGCGTTTAGATTGTAGAGCCAAGAATCAAGATTATCAGAATCAAGATATAAAAGTTATTTCGATATTTATCCCGAGTTATTACTTCCTGGCTCTTGCTTCTTGCCTAACTTTCTTGATTCTTACTTTTCCTGGCTTTTGCTTCTTAACTTCTTGTTTCTAAAAATAATTAAGGTACTTCCACCGCGTTTAATATCCCGGTTATGATATCTTCCGATGTCATATTTTCGGCTTCAGCCTCATAGGTTAGGCCAATGCGGTGCCTTAAAACATCATGACAAATTGCCCTTACGTCTTCAGGTATTACATATCCCCTCCGTTTAATAAATGCGTAAGCTTTTGAAGCTAAAGCAAGGTTGATACTTGCCCGCGGCGAAGCACCAAAGCTGATGAGGTTTTTATAATTGGCTAACTTGTACTGATCAGGATACCGTGTGGCAAAAACAATATCGATGATGTACTGCTCAATCTTTTCATCCATATATACTTCCCTTACCACTTTACGCGCCCTGATTATATCATCAGGATGAATAATAGCAGTAGGTTTTAACATTCCCTGCGGTGCAATATTTGCCCGGATAATCCTTTTTTCGTCTTCCTTATTCGGATAGCCAATGACCACCTTCAACATAAAACGGTCAACCTGTGCTTCTGGTAACGGATAGGTACCCTCCTGCTCGATTGGGTTTTGGGTAGCCAGTACAAGGAAAGGGTTAGGCAGCGCAAAAGTGTTATCCCCAAGAGTAACCTGTCTTTCCTGCATAGCTTCCAGTAAAGCACTTTGCACTTTGGCCGGTGCACGGTTTATTTCATCGGCGAGTACAAAGTTCGAAAAGACAGGGCCTTTTCTAACTATAAATTCCTCTTTCTTTTGATTATAAATCATTGTTCCTACCAAATCGGCAGGCAATAGGTCAGGAGTAAACTGGATCCGGCTAAAATCGGCCTGGATAGCTTTCGACAATGTATTAATTGCCAATGTCTTAGCCAAACCCGGCACACCCTCTAAAAGGATATGACCATCTGCCAGTAAACCAATCAGCAGGCGCTCCACCATATATTTCTGGCCTATTATCACCTTATCCATTTCCATTTTAAGCAGATCAACAAAAGCGCTTTCACGCTGTATCATTTCGTTAATCGCTCTTATATCCGTTGAATATGCTGAATTACCCGACAAAGTATCAGTCGCCTGATACCCTGTATTACTATTTATCTCTTCCATGAAGTATTTTTATTTTGGAGTGGCAAAATTAAACAGATGATTATTTTTTTGCCAAAGAAAAGTGAAGCATAAATGTTAAATTTTGTTAAAACCGATCGCTGACTAAATATTTTTTTAATGTATCATTGATAATTTGTGAAATTAACAATAAAAAATGTAAAGCTCTTTTGAACTTAATTAAAAATATTGGGTAAATATTTACCGATCAGAAATAAGTGACGGTACAATCACATTTTAAACGTGCCGGAAAAATGAGACAAAAAAAAGTGGCTCCGATATTTCGGGGCCACTTTTATTTTTTGTAAGTGGATTTAAGGCTTGATTATTAAGCTCTCTTCCTTGCAGGAATAAGAGGTAATACAATACAAGCGATTAAAGCAGCAACTTCTAATGCGATTAACATGACTTTAGTTTTTTAAGTAATTATTTAATATTAATTTTTAGAAAAACTAACCCTTTTTATTTCTATTAAACCTAATTTTTAAATTGAGGCCTAGGATTTAAGATTGTGTTTCCGGATAGGGTTGCGCTAAAAACATGCCATAACATATATTCATCTAAAATTCATTTTTGGCTCCCAAAATTGCCAAAATTAAAAATTATCAATTTTTAATTTTCACTTTAAAAACTCAGCTATTTTCCATTTTCGGGTCTGATTTTGTGATTCTCACGAAAAAATACGGTTTAATAAACACAATAAATCCTGTTTAAGGGAAATTTTCAAATTATTAATGAAAATAATCCCGGATTTTGCAGATATAGCCCCCGCTATTAAAAAAATAAAAAACAAGTGAGTTTATAAATCTTTGCCCACATTTTTAAAGCCGCTTGAGCTGAATCTTTTCGAAAAAATTTCTTTTGTGGGCGCGTTCTGTTTCTAATTGTCGTTTAAAATTAATTTTTGACAATTTGTCACACATACTGACAAATGAAAAATTAGCGAAAAATAGAGGGTAAATACAACTGACAAATATATGACAAAATGACAAAATGCTCGAAATACCAATCAGACGAACTTATTTACACCTATGCCAATTTTATTAACGAAGGAAATATTGGCTAAATATCGCTATTTATAAAAATGGCAACTAAAAATAAATTCCTACCTAAACGAACAGCTGTTTAAATGTATCTTTTTGCAGCCTTAATTATTGTAGAGAAATTTTATTGAAGGCAAATGCCAAAAGCGGTAGCCGCGGGTGAAGTTAAAAATTCTGTGACAAGGTTTAGGTTTGTTTGATACTTAGATCTATTACTTAAGCTATAAATTTCATTGTTATGGCTCAACTGTTAATCTGACTGAAAGGTATGAATGTATTTATGGTTTAAAAAAAATATTATACCAATTACGTTATTGTATATATGAACATCGTTTTTCGGGCTACATAGATCAACATATATCAACTCTTTTTTGAATAACCTACTAAGAAATTATAACTACTTCCTGGCGTTTCCAATTCTATATCATCATTTCCTCCGGTAATATCGCCAAAAGAAAATTTGTTAGTTGATAGCATATCTATCTGATCAATCAAATATAACTTGAAGCCCTAAGTTATTTCTCATTGCATAAATCTGATTTATGGCTTAACAATCATCCTCATACCCTCTGAATGCGCGTTAAACTCAGGTGCGTACATACTCTGAACCGTACTGATTCCTGTTGAAAAATTGCCCGGTTGGGCAACTCTTAACCGATATTCAAACACATAGTTCCCTTTATTTAAATTGCTGATAAAAAAGTTGGTGGCCACGTCTTTTGTTACCTGGTAGTAATATAAACCGTCCTGGTATTTATAGGCTGATAACACATCAACCGGTTCTGTACCCGCAGGACGCATATCTTTGAGCTGTATGTATTCAAAATCTCGTCCGGCTTTCAAGTAAACCACCGCTTTTATTAAATCGCCAGTTTTAGGCTGATGCGCTGCATCGACAGCAATAAGTGTCTGCCCGGCATCGGTTTGTTTAATAATAAAATATTTGCGTTCCAATTGGATATCTGCGGTTGATGGTGTGATCTTATCCAACCGCTCTAAATATTGCCAGTGCAAAGCGCCCCAGCTCATCGTTTTACCATTGTTTTTAATTTCCACGTCACCTAATTCAGGTTTAATTTGTTCGTCTACCCAATTGGCTTTGATATATCCTGATCCGGCGTCCGCTTTGATATCAGGTTTTAACACTGAAAGATTCTTTCCTCCCATGTTAATTTCCGGAAGGGCCTGGTCCGCAAGCCAGTTATCTCCTTTAATTAATAAAGCGTAACACGCGGCGGCAGTTGCTTTAGTTGTTTTCCAGTTGGATGTTTGTTTATTTCGCAGCAGCCATATCTTCATCTCTTCCACAGCTTTATCATTATTACCGGTTTCGGTAAACAACTCAATCATTAAACTTTGTGTTTCGATTGGTGACTGGTACCAATAGTATCCCAGCTGATTTTTAGCCCAATACATCCCTAAATCATCCGATTGTTGTGCAGTCTGCAACAATGATTTTATAATAGCTGCCGCAACTTCAGGCTTTTTATTGCGCTGCATTGTTAAGGCAATCATGGCTTTTTCATATTCATCCCTGTTTACCCATTGCGTTTCGGCGAGGCTGAGGTAGTTGCCCAGCATGGCCTGCATTGCCGGGCTCAAGGTTCTTGACATAAAATAACTTTGTGTATAATAGCTATGGATCTCTAACGGACCTAATATCCTTTTATCGTAGGTTTTATGATTTTTTTCATAAGTAGCATCCTCTATTAAAGCTCCATCCAGGTATGCCATCGCTTTATCAGCAACATCTTTTAAAGCCTGATTTTTCAAACCGGCTATATTTAAATGATATAATTGTCCAATTCCCGCTAGTATATTTTGAGTTATGTAACGGTCGGCCCGGTCACCGCCAAACCATGGAAAGCCACCATCAGGTAATTGTTTTTTTTGCAGTTTATCAATGTTAGTTTGCAATTCATAGCTCATTTTGTTCAGATCGAAAAGCAAGGCGATGCGCTTCTTTTGTTCCGATTCATTTACCGCGTCCTTTAGCCAGGGCGTTTCTTCAATAAGTGTGGCTTTCAACTCCTGGTTTTTCTCCAGGTTTGACAATAACGCCGGACTATTACTATTTTTCCACTGGTCAAACACCTGTTTAATAACAGGCATTTTGTTTACCAAGCTGGTTGCCATGCTGTTTGCATAATAGCGGTTAAATATTTGTTCGGAACACTCGTACGGGAACTCCATCATATAGGGTAGCGCCTGTACGGCATACCACACCGGGCTCTGCGTATATTCGAGTGTTAACGTTTTGCTTTTTAGTGTTGAGCTGGTTTGATGTATTAATTTATCGAAAGTAAAACCCCTTGTTTGGCCAGCCCTAACCATCATTGGCATAGATTCGGTGACCAGCATACTGTTGGGAAGTATAGGCAATGTATTTTCTTCGCCATCACTGTATTTGCCTGATTCTGCAGTAAGCCGGTAGGTAATAGCATCAATCCCGGCTGGAATAAATAATTTAAACGAGATGGCTTTATTGGATGCTGAAGCAACATCAAATTTTTGCTGTGCATCAGCAGCGTTAGCAAATAAATTTACCGGCTGCATATTTATCGCATTAAATAATTGAAGCTGCATTTTTCCT
>JAQNCM010000620.1 GCA_029237615.1 Mucilaginibacter sp. | reverse complement strand
CCTGCGCTTCGACGGCCGCGACGATGCCGCACGCGGCCTCGTGCCCTCGGAACGAGTGCACGCGGAGGCGGCCGACCCGCGAAGGGGCCGGCGGTGAGGTGATGGCGGATCGGCCCTCGAAAGGCTCGTGACTCGTCGGCATGGTGGGCTCCTTCGGACAAAGAGAGGGGCACGACGCCGCAGAGAGCGGCGCCTGCGCGCAACGGGGAGGTGGATGGCGCCGTCACCAGGACGGCCGCCTCAACTACTTCACCGGTACATGTTTACCGTCCCACCACGGATAAACCCGGCGCTTGATCACCGCCGCCAGCTTGGGCAGCAGGCTCGCAGGGGATCGGTAGGTCCCGGTAGCGATCAACCTCGAGGTTGACCAACGCGGTCGCGCAGGTTGTCGAGCTTCCGGGTAATGACAGTGACCGCACGCGCGTCCAGGTGCACGATGGCCGCCATGGCCACGAGCGCATCCGTCAGGTGGCGTAGTACGCGGGGGTCGCCCTCACCCTCTTCGACGTGGCACTCGATGGCGTTGAGGATGGCGACGATCTCGCCTTGGCGATCAGGGCGGAGCCGTTGCACGGTGCGTTCGATCGACTCGACGACCGCGACGGCGTTGGGGTCGTAGCTCGGAGTTGGAGGTGGCACGGGTGGTAGGGGCATGAGTGGATTCGTGGGTCGTCGGGTCGTGGGGCGTGGGGAGTCCGAGGCGCTCGGGAGCGAGGACGACTGGCCCCGGAGACCGAAGCAACTCGGGCAGCAGGTCGGTGAAGCGCACACCGCCGCGCTCGGCGGTGCGCGTGATGCTCGCGAGGACCTCGTGTGCGTGCGCGCCAGCCTCCGTGCGGTTGCCCGCGGACACCTTTCGGACGATGACGGCCGGCCGGATCTCGCGCTCGGCGAGGCTGTTGGTGGGTGTGATCGCGGGGTCGTGCAGGAAGACGAGCACCTCGTTTTGGTGCGCCTTGAGATGCTTGCGAAGTCGCCGGTTGTCCGGGTCGCTCTGAGCGGGCTCGAGGAGGTCGGCGAACTGCTGCTCTGTGTCGCTGACGGCTCGCTGCCAGAAGCGCTCGCCCCACAGCTCGATCGCGAGCTTGCGGGCCCGACCGAGCTGGATGGCCTGTTGCAAGAAGTCCTTCACTTGTTGAGGGAACAAGGCGGCCTCGCCGCGCTGTGTCTCGAGCATCTCGGCGCATCGACGGAGCAGGTGCGCGTTGCACTGGGCGAGCGGACAGCCGAGCGACGGGTACACGGCCCAGCCGTCGACCACCAGGGTGCCGTCGAACGCTTCGCCGAGGATCGCGCTCGGCACGTCGCCGCCGCGGCTCAGCCGGATGGCGTAGATCGTGACCCCCTCCGGCGTGGCGAACACCCAGAGCCACGCCTTCCTCGTCGCGTTGGCGATATACCACCCCGTCTCATCGGCGTGCACCACGGCGCTCCTGCGAAGGTACCCGATGAGCGCCTCGTAGGTCGGCTCGCAGTGCTTCGCGATGCGCCGTCCGGCACGGGCCAGCGCCCCCGCGCTGACCTGGAAGTGGAAGCAGAGCATCAGCACCTGGACCACCTTGCGATACGGCACGCCGACCCGCTCCTTGAGGTCGATGCTCACCGCCAACACCTGCGGCCCAAGCACCACCGTCGCCGCCCCCTTCGCGGTCGAGGTCTGGTCCGGATGCCGGCTGTCCACCCGCCGGCTGCACCGCGCGCAGCGACCATGGTGGTTGACGTACTTCGTCACGTGCGGCTGGACCGACGGGATATCGACCACGTACTGCTCGTCCGTCCCATGCTCGTCCACGTCACCACCGCAGTGGGGGCAGGAGCCCAGCGGCACGTCGACCTCGGCGTCGACATGATCGGGGACCGGCCGATGCGCAGGCGGGTGCCCGGGCTTTCGCCCCGGCTTCTTCGGGTTGCTCTTGCGCTCGCGCCGTCGGAACGGCGCCGCCTGGCGCTTGCCAGCTCGTTGCGCCTCCCCCAAGCGCCCCTTCAGGTCCTTGTTCTCGGCGACGAGCCGCTCGTTCTCTTCCTTCAGCGCTTCATTCGCGGTCCGCAGCCGGGCGCACTCCGACCGCAGCAGCAGGTTCTCCGCGCGAAAGGCCTGGATCCGCTCGTCCACGTCGGGGGCTGGGATGCAGATGGCCCGTGACGGGTTGCCCGCGCCGCCCCCGGCGACGGCGCATCACCTCGTGGGGCCCTGATTCCGTGCGAGGCGGCACGGTAAACATGTACGAAGAAACTTCTGGATGTCGACCTCCAAGACCCAGCCACCTTCCATGCACCACAGCTGGTGATCGAGCGCTTCCAGCGCTTGATGCGCCGAGCGCCCCCTCCGGAAGCCGTGCGAGCCGTGCAGAAAGTCCTGCTCGTAGATGGCCTCCATCACCATGACGACCGCACGTTGCAGGACCTTGTCCTCGAAGGTTGGGATGCCGATGGGCCGCGTCTGCGACCCGTCGCCCTTCGGGATGTGGACCCGTCGCACGGGCGGCGCGTGGTACGTGCCGGACTTCGCGCGTTCGAGCAGCGACCGGAGGT
>JAQNCM010000018.1 GCA_029237615.1 Mucilaginibacter sp. | reverse complement strand
TTTTGTTCTATTGTAATTTTCTTTTTAACAGTAGTATCAGTTCCTGAAGTTATTCGGGTATCAGCGATAGCTAATAAGCCTTCTTTGACCTTTATTCCTAAACAGTAAGTCATTTTATAGTTGTGGATGTGTTATTAATTTCAACGCCGCCAAATTACCTAAATAAAGGATAAGTAGAAATTGTTTAATAATTGTGACCTTAGATATGATGTGATTTAATTAATCTGTTCTGCAATCAAACAACCACTAAAGTACAATAATTAAAATTTTTGAGAGGTAAAATGTTTACAGATTGCTCGAAATTAAGTTATTGCTATTTAAAAGAATTTACCGCCATTCCAACCAACTCTTTTGTGTAAATATTCCACGTTCCCAGCACGCCACCGTCTGGAATAAACTCACCTGGAGAAAAATCGCCTTTTCCGGTAATATAATTACAGGGATAAGGCATTACCTCGATCTTTTCTTTTTTAAATATCATAAGCGAGCGTCTCATATGAAAGGCGGAAGTTACCAATACATAAGGTGGCTGGAGACTCTTTTTTATAAGTATTGCTTTTGAAAATGCAGCATTTTCAATTGTGTTACGGCTTCGGTTCTCAATTAATATACAGCTGTCCGGTACTTTCAGTTGTAATAATTGCGTTTTAACCCAGTCGCTTTCTTCAAAATGATCAGGTATTAAATTGCCGTTGCCACCGGAAATCAAAATATGAGATACCTTTCCGGTAGCTAATAATTTCAGCCCTTGTATAAATCTGTCTGCAGCGCCGTTGAACGCCCCATTCCCTTTTGCGTCTTCTCCGGCAAAGCCGCCCAAAACAATTGCACAGCTGTATGGTTTATCGCTTTTTAACGGTATGGGTTTAACATCCCAAAGCCCGGCATAACGATCAAGTATAAATGGATTGGTAAACAGCAGCAGTAATACAGTTGATATAATTAAAAATCTGCGTTTTTGCTTTGGTCTTCTAATTATTAATGCAGCGATTATAAAAACCAAAATCCAGGTAAGCGGAAGAATAAAAATTAGCAGGAGCTTTGAAAATACAAAATACATAAAAGGTGAATTTCCGATAAAAATACCTTTTTTAGCAACTTAAATAATATTGCAAATAAATTAAGATCTTATTTGCTTGTGTTTATGAAATGATGAAATAAAGATAATGCCATATACATGTCATAACCTGGGGCCGGAAAGAAATCTTTTTTGAATTGTAACCGATTGATTACATTCGCGAAGATTATTGAAACGGCATTGATGTAGCTGGAATATACTTAATGCCGATCGTACGGGCGCATATGAAGGTATTATTAAGATTAATTACATTTGTTGTACTTTTAATGTTGGCAGGTCAATTATTTGCACAACATAAGCATGTTCCTATCACCACAATACCCGTTAATCCTGACACAGGAACACCAAAAGATAGCGTTGTTACTGATACCGGCAAGTCAAATCAAAAAGACATTGGCGACGTAATAAAAAAATTGTTTGGAAAAAAACTTTCAACACCAAAAGTTGACTCTGTAACTTCAAAACCATCAATTTCGATTATCCCAGCCCTTGGTTATACCCTGGTTTCACGATTTGCGGTTGTTTTATCTGGTAACATAGCTTTCCGAACGGGTCCACAGTCGAGGATTTCTACCATTATAGCGAGTACTTCCTATACGCAAAACAGGCAATTTACTTTACCGGTACAAACCAGTATATGGACGAAAGACAATCAATACAATTTTATAGGCGATTACAGGTTTTTTAAATATCCCCAAAGCACCTTTGGATTAGGCAGTGCGTCGAATATTAAGAATGAAGATCCAATGGATTATTCTTATATCCAGTTTTATGAAACCGCCTTGCGTCACATCAGTGGAAATTTTTATGCCGGGCTTGGCTATATAGTGGACGACCACTGGAATGTTTCAGATAAGGGAAATTTAAATGGCACTCCTTCCGATTATGCGGCGTATGGCAAAACAGCTCATTCAATAGCTTCAGGTTTTACTTTTAATGCACTGGTAGATTCGCGCGACAATGCCATTAATCCAACAACCGGGGGATATGCCTCATTGCAGTATCGCGACAATTACAAATTTTTAGGAAGTACCACCGGCTGGCGGTCGGTTATCATTGACGTACGTAAATATTACAAATTTCCAGGCGGATCTGATAATGTTATTGCTTTTTGGAACTATGACTGGCTGGTATTAAACGGCAAACCGGCTTACCTTGATCTTCCCAGTACGCAATGGGATGAAAGCTCTGCTGTGGGCAGGGGATATATACAAGGCAGATTTCGGGGAGCCCAATTAGTGTACCTTGAAAGTGAATACAGGTTTAAAATAACCAATAATGGTCTGATAGGCGGCGTAGTATTTTTAAATGGGGAATCATTTTCAGCGGCTCCTGGTACCAGGTTGCAGGCTATTCAGCCAGGTTTTGGCCCGGGCTTACGCATAAAACTCAATAAAACATCACACACAAATATCGCCTTTGATTACGGTTTTGGCCGTCAGGGATCAAACGGCCTGTTTATTGATGTAGGGGAAATGTTTTAAATTACGACTTAATTTTAATATGTCTCAAAAATTCAATTGAGTCTTACGCCAGTTTTTCACCTATTGAAGTATCTATGGGACACAACACGTATTTATACGTTATTATCGTCTGTCCGTTCTTAAAGTCGTATTATTTTTTATATTTGTCATAGTATTCCGGTCGAGCACATTGACAGCTTTAACGTATAAAGGCCTGTATGATAAATTAAAGGGCAATTGTATTTAATGACATAATAAATTTCGCAATATTATTAGTAATTAACCAAATATAAATTATTTAATTTTGAATTAAATTGAACAAATTACTCTTCTTTATTTTATTCATTTTCTCTGTTAGTCAGCTCAGGGCCCAGGACGATACTAAGCAAATCACAGTGGGTGGAGGCGCGGGCTTTGAAACAGCACGTGCCGGCAATCAAATAAATAAATTAGAAATCGCATATTTTGGCAATGTTTCCTATTATTTCAATCCTTATATTGACATAAAGCTGCAGGTTCAGGGAGGTAAACTTACCGGTAACTCTTTTAATTACTTTAATGATCGCAATCAAAAAAACTTTACAAATAATTACCTGGCCGTCTTTTTAGAAGGCGACGTGCAAGCCGGGATGTTTTTTGATGAATCCGATAATATATTTTTAAATGCAAGCAGAGGTTTGTATGTAGGAGTTGGCGCCGGATTGCTAAATAACAAAGTAACAAATTCCAACTTTAATAACAATGCTCAACTTGTTAATTCTGTAAATAGTACATCGTGGATAGTTCCAATTAAACTTGGTTACGAAGTTAATTTAATTACTCAGGACGGGCAACCGCAGTTGAAAATTGACGGTTCCTATAGTTTTAATTATACCACAGGCAAAGGCCTTGACGGCTATAGTGACAAATATTCATTGCATTTTAAGTATTTTAATTACTATTCCATCGGCCTCAAATATGTTTTCACCATAACCGGTTTAGGGAGCAAGCATTTAACAGCGGATTAATTTTATAAATATAAAGTTATAAGGTTAGCTTATCCATTTGGGCAGAGCAAATTTCACAGTGATAAAATATTGATAAACATTTTGCGTTTAAGAACTAATCTCAACGTTCAAGAGTTAATCTTAACTCCGTATTTATCAATTATAATCCGGGATCATGAATATCATATTAATTTTAATTGTTGTTATAGCAATGCCTTTAATAACTTTTCTGATAGCTGCTAAAAGAGAAAAAAACCTGTAGACATAATAGTATGTATTTGGCATTTTAACTTATTTAAAATGTTATGATAAACTATTATCAGTTATTGATCTTCCGGTATAATATATCGAATCCCATTTCTAAATTCAAATAAGTTTATCAAAGACCCATTTTTATTTCTATTTTTATAGCTTATTTTTAAATAGGCTATAAGATTTTTAATAGAAAAATCAACGTTGTTAAGAAACGACAGATTTATTGCCTATATTAATTATTGAGTCGTTTTGTTAAGTTATTAAATTCACGTATCCCAGATCTGCATGATAAAAATTTTTTACAAAATTTTATTTACTTCTGCTTTTATTTCGATTTTGTGTTTCGGCCTGTTCTCTTGCGGGTCAGTAAAGGATTTTAAATACTTTCAGGATATCCCCGATTCTTCCAGATCATTAAATATAAAACTGCAGACATACCAGGCGCCGGTTATTGAGGCAGGGAATATTTTATCAGTAAGTATTTTTACTACAGATCCCACTGCTGCTGCCAATGTCAATATATCAGGCGGCGCTTCGTCATCGTCCTCCACATCTTCTTCAACTACATCAAGTTCTGAGCAAGCCGGTAACGTGCTTGACAATGAGGGCAATATAGAGATTCCTGTTATTGGCAAAATAAATGTTATTGGTCTTACACTTCAGCAGGCAAGTTCGCTTATAAAAGAGAGAGCACTGGTTTATTTTAAAGATCCGGTGGTTGTAGTAAAGTTAAAGAATTTTAAAATCACTGTTTTAGGAGAGGTGGCAAGGCCAGGAACTTACTTTATTCCTAGTGAAAAATCCACTATCATTGATGCGCTTGGCTTAGTTGGTGATTTAACGCCATTTGGAAACAGGGATAACATTTTATTAATAAGGCACAATGCCGATAATTCAGTTAATACCTATAGGTTTAATTTAAAAAGCAGTGCTGTTATAAAATCACCTTATTTTTATCTGCAAAACAATGATGCCCTATACATTGAACCAACAAAGGCTAGAGCTGTTGCTTCGGATGCGTCATTTTCAAGGAACTTACAATTAATTAGTATAGCTGCATCTATAATTACAGTTTTGGTGCTGGTTTTTAAGAAATAAATTAAAATTAAAATTCAACTAAATATTAATGGCTGATATTAATAAATATTCTGAACAAGATGCACCCATTGGCGAGGTTGATATAAAGGGAATTATTGCAAAGTTTATAACCTATTGGTATTTATTCTTCTTTAGCGTCCTTATTTGTTTATCAATAGCTTTTGCGGCAATTGTGCTTACTCCGCAAATGTGGAAAATTACCGGCAAAATACTAATTGATGAAGATAATTCTAATTCAAATTCGAGTAACGGTCAGAATTCCGAATTATCAGCTTTGCTGGCACCAAAACACAACAGTGCAAATGATATTCAAGTATTGGAATCAAGGGATTTGATAAGCAAATTGGTGCAGCAAACCAATCTTACTGTTAAAACTTACCAGGACTTATCTTATAAATCTTTTGAAATATTTGAAATGTCACCGTTTCAGGTTAATATTCAGTATAAAACAAACAGTATAAGTAAACAGAGCTATAAGATCAAAATATTAAATGACAATGAATATAATATCTATAGTGCAAAACTAAATATTAACCAAACGGTTCGCTTTGGTAGTCGTTTATCCTTAAGGCAATTTGATCTTGTTTTAACAAAAACGGATAAATTTCAAAATAACGGGAAGTATATCATTACTGTGCAATCGGCAGACGAGGCAATTGCTGAGTTCTCAAGTAATTTTCAGGCGGCTTTCCCGGATAAAACATCCTCAACTATTGATCTCACCTACAATTATACCCAACAGCGAAGAGGAGAATTTATACTCAACAAACTTATCCAACTATATATAGCCACATCTCTTCAAAATAAATTGCGCACGGCTGATAGCACCCTCAAATTTATTGATGGCCGCCTGGCAATTGTAGCCAATGATTTAGGCGGCGTTCAACAAAATTTTGAACGGTTTGAGCAGCAAAATAAAATGGTGGATATCACAGAAAAGACTAAATCTGTAACCGAGAAAGATAATACCTACTCAGGAAGTCTTGTACAGCAGGATATACAAATAGCTGTGGTAAATGAGCTGCTGAAATCTTTGAGCCGGCCCGGCAATATTGCAATACCATCCAATGTGGGTTTAACTAATGGAACTTTGGTTTCTGTTATTGATAGTTATAATACCCTGGTACTAAATCGCGACAGATTGCGCTTATCGTTAACTGATAAGAACCCTGTGATCCAGAATCTTGATGGGCAGATGGAAAGCAATAAGATTATTTTAATAAGGAGCCTGGAGGCTTATAAAAGAAATTTGGAGGTAGCCCGTAATCAGTTAAATAAACAAGAACAATTGGTACTGGATAAAATCAAGGATGTTCCGCGTTTACAAACGGTTTACCTGAACTATGCCCGGCAGCAAAAGGTAAAGGAAGATTT
The DNA here is from genome assembly GCA_029237615.1 of Mucilaginibacter sp. Taxonomy (GTDB): domain Bacteria; phylum Bacteroidota; class Bacteroidia; order Sphingobacteriales; family Sphingobacteriaceae; genus Mucilaginibacter. Next base: position 9,531 of record JAQNCM010000018.1, on the reverse strand, counting down.
ATATTTCTTTTTACTGCAAAAACGCGAGGAAGTTGCCATATCAAAAACCTCTACAATCACCAACGTTCAGATCATTGAACACGCCAAGGGGGGGGCAACCCCGTTTGCGCCTGCAAAGTCAATATTTTATATTATGGCTATCTTTGCAGGCTTTTTGATCCCGGCCTCATATTTGGGTTTAAACGAGTTTTTAAATACAAAGGTAAGGAATAAGGCCGATATAGAAAGCGGGACAAATATCCCGATTGTTGGAGAAATAGGTTTTACTGATACCACTAACCCGATAGTGATCACTAAAGATTCCAGGTCTAACGTTTCGGAACAATTCAGGGCTTTAAGAACTAACCTTAGTTATTTAATAGACATAGCTAAGCCAAATGTTATATTGTTTACTTCGAGCATGCACGCCGAAGGGAAAACATTTTTATCATTAAATTTAGGAAGTTCGTTAGGACTAACCGGTAAAAAGGTGGTTTTTTTGGAACTGGACCTTCGTAAACCGAAAATTTCTAAGGTGTTGGGCATGGACAATACCAACGGTGTTACTAACTTTCTTATTTCCAATCAAACAGATTACCGTACAATTATAAAACCAACAACATTTAGCGAAAACTGTTTTTTGGTTCCATCAGGCCCTATCCCGCCAAATCCAGCCGAGTTATTAATGCACCCTAAGCTGTCAATGTTAATTGAAGATTTAAAAAAGGACTTTGATTTTTTAATTATTGATACCGCACCGGTAGGGCTGGTAACTGATCCATTATTGCTAGAGAAATTTGCCGATCTAACTTTTTACATTGTCAGACAAGATTATACGCATAAGCTGCAACTTGATAAACTGAACGAGTTAAAAGCAGATAACAAATTAAAACAACCTTATATAATTTTTAACAGTATAAAGTTAAACCGGGGCGACCGGATTTATGGGTATGGCTACGGATATGGTTATGGATACGGTTATTCCGAAGATGAGGATGTTAAAAAGTTTTCATTAACTAAACTGTTCAAGCGAAAGAAAATTTAATGAGATCTGCTATTCGGCGAATCGGTTCGTATTTCGGGAATCAAAAGTTGTGGAAATTTACAAGGCTTGTTGCCATAACGGGCTCTGCACAAATTTTAGTACAGGGTATTGGGTTAATCAGCGGAATTTTGATTATTAGGTTCTTACCAACTAAAGAGTATGCCTTTTACACACTTGCTAATACCATGCTTGGTACAATGACAATTTTAGCGGACGGCGGTATTTCTACCGGGGTTATGGCCCTTGGCGGTAAAGTTTGGGAGGACAAACAAAAATTGGGAGCTGTGATCACTACCGGCCTTGATTTAAGACGAAAGTTTGCGGTATTCAGTCTGTTGGTTTCCCTGCCAATTTTATTTTATTTGTTGAGACATCACGGGGCCTCGCTGTTGTTTTCGCTATTAATTATTTTGTCATTAATTCCAGCATTTTATGCTGCTTTGTCCGATAGTATTTTAGAAATTGCACCAAAGTTACACCAGGATATTCCAAGGCTGCAAAAAAACCAGATCGCAGCTGGCGTTGGGCGTTTTTTTATGATTACTGTTTCTTTGTTTTTTTTTCCTTGGACATTTATCGCAATATTAGGAAATGGTTTACCCCGTATATGGGCTAATTTGCAATTAAAAAAAATCTCTGCCGACTATGTGGACTGTATACAAAAAGTTGATCCGAATATAAAAAAGGAAATACTTAGTGTCGTAAAAAGAGTGCTTCCCGGCTCCATTTATTATTGTTTATCCGGACAAATTACCATATGGCTTATTTCCATATTTGGGTCGACAAATAATATCGCCCAGGCTGGGGCATTATCCCGCCTTTCTATGTTTTTAGGTGTATTGACTATTTTATTTGGTACTTTAGTTTTGCCGAGATTTGCGCGTCTTTCAAATGAACCAAAACTAATTTTTAAGCGGTTTGTGCAAATATTACTTGCTTTGTTATTAATAAGTTGTTGTGTAACCGGATTAGTTTGGATTTTCCCAACAGAAACGTTATGGATTTTAGGTAAAGCTTATTCAAACTTAAAAATAGAAGTGGTCTTAACTATTATTGTCGGTTGCGTTAATTTAATGATGGGGATTTGTTTCGGTTTGACTACATCCAGAGGTTGGGTTGTAAATCCTATAGTTTCAATTTCCATAAATGTTCTAGCTATCATAATAGGTGTGATGATATTTAATGTTTCAACGCTTAAGGGCGTTTTGTTATTAAATATATTTATAGGTGTCGTTGATTTGACAATGTATTTAACGTATACCTTTTACAGAATATGGTCATTAAAAATTTCTTCAATAGTGTAAGTTAGAATGAATTCTGTTATTGCACTATATGAAATAGAGGACATTATTATTATCCAATGAGATATGGGATGGCAAATCCTGCAAAATTTATGAGAACATTACATTTAAATAATCTGTGATCAATATGATGTCTATAATTATACCTACTTGTAATCGGAATGATCTTTTAAGTAAATGTCTTGAATTGCTTTCCCCGGATATTCAAGCTATTGGCTTGAATGATTATGAGGTAATTGTTACTGACGATAGCAAGGATAATAAAGCAAAAAGCCTAATTGAAGTAAATTACTCATGGGCTAAATGGATGGAAGGCCCCAAAAAAGGACCAGCCGCAAATAGGAATAATGGGGCCAAATATGCTAAAGGTGAATGGCTGGTATTTGTTGACGATGATTGTCTGCCTCAAAATAGCTGGTTAAACTCTTATCGTGAAGCGATAAACTTGAATAAAAATATACATGTATTTGAGGGATGTACAAACGCTGAAAGACCAAGGCAACGCTTTGACGAAGAAGCCCCGATAAATACTTCGGGGAATAAATTATGGTCCTGTAACTTTGCGATTAGCAAAGATGTTTTTTTTAAATTGAACGGTTTTGATGAGAATTTTCCAAATGCAGCAATGGAAGATGTTGATTTTTATGTAAGAGTAACAGAGTTAACTCAAATATTATTTGTTCCCGGAGCGTTCGTGATTCATCCGTGGCGAAAAAAAATTCCTTTTAAAAATTTTAAAAAACATTTAAAATCTCAACGGTATTTTGCAAGAAAACATGGTATTAAAAATACTTATAGTTTTAGGTTAGAAAGGACTAAAATTTGGCTTGGCTCCATTTTTTTTGAATTTCGGACTTTAATAAAATTTTCAATGAAAGGATGGCCGATTTATCTTGAACGCTGCTTTTTTAATTTTTGTATGATTTTTTTATAATGTTTAAGGGCGTCGCTTACAAAGATAATTTCTTTGTAAGAAATAGGAATGAAGGATAAGTTTTTTAAGATTACATAGAGATACCAGGGAAAAGAATAAATATATTGGCGTAATGCAAATGGGATAATAATTTGTTATCCTGTTTCCTTTATAAAACGAAAAATGATTTCGCTAAAACTTGCGTCAGTTTTAACAAGGTTTTATGGTAAATAAGTTTTAGTAATGTTACCTGAATTTTGTCAGGCTATTGATTTTTGCCTGTCAGTTATTAAAGGGTTTGTACAATAATATAATACAATGAATTTTTTTTCTGAATTGAGATTGTATATCTGTAACCACTTGGTTTCTAAAATACCAAGCCATACCTTTCGTTTGTGGTTTTACCGGGTTTTTATGAAATTTTCAATAGGTAAAAAAGCTGCCATTTTTCTTAACTGTAGTTTTGATTGTTCGGGATCCTTCAAACTAGGAAATAACTCCGTTATAAATTCAAAATGCAGATTTGATAACCGTGGGGGGGTAATAATTGGGGACAATGTATCTGTGTCACAAAATGTCATAATTTTAACTGCCGACCATGATATGGATTCGATTACTTTTGAAGGAAGAACAAACAAAGTGGTAATTGAAGACTACGCTTGGATAGGCACAAGAGCAATGATTTTACCTGGCGTTACCATAGGCAGGGGAGCTGTGGTTGCTGCTGGCGCAATAGTGTCTAAAAATGTTACTCCTTTTTCGGTAGTTGCGGGTGTGCCTGCCAAGGTTATTAAAAACCGCAATAAAACTGTCAATTATACACTGGATTACCGGCGGCTCTTTCAATAACAGCATTTTGAAAGCGGTGGTATATAATTATCTGATAACGCCTAAACACTTTCTCATTATCTCAAAATTATCGTTCCTCATTCCTTTCTATCGCCTTACAATACAATAACAATAATTTAATTGGTTTTTTTTAAGAGTACAGCAAAACTGGTATGAATACGCTTACCTATAACTTCCGGAAGTTTTTGTGTCAAAGCTTCCAGCGACAAAACAAATTTTTTCGGCAAAACTTTTAATAAAGGGCTTAATTTAACATGGCCGTTGGTTAAAAAATTGGTGTTGTATTTCATAGCCACAACTTCCAACCCGGCTTTTTTTGCAAGTGAATTAATTTCATCCATATGAAGCAGGAAAATATGATCATCCGCGTTTGGGCCAAATTGTTTTGATTCAAATATGCTGGCATCTTCAAATTCACTAAACTTTGGGAGTTTGTTTTTAAAATACGATCCAAGGGGGGTTGAAATCGCTATATATCCTTCCGGCTTTACCAGCATGGCAAGTTTTGCTAAAAATTCATCAGGATGTGCAACATGTTCAATTATCTCTGTTGCCATTACCAGATCAAAAAGGTAATCAAATTTTACCTCGAAGGCATTGCCCGGTTTATAGGTTATATCACCCGTTTCCCTTTTCATTTCAACATATTCAGCCAAATCCTCCCTGATATCGTTCCAGGTTACATCGTACCCCAATTCAGCCAGCTTTAACGAAAAATTACCTTGTGCAGCTGCTACATCTAAAATCCTGTCTCCTTTTTTAGTAACACTTTTTATCAGGGATAATATATTATCCCTTCTCATTTCGTAAGCATAGGAGTACCCTATGTTTTCTTTTTGCTCGCCATAGATCTCTAAAAGATCATAGGGATAAGAGTATCGCCAGCTTGGTTTCCAGCTATCTTCAAGGTAAACACGTTTCATACGTTTTAATATTAAGCTTTAAGTTCTATAAATGTACCTTATATGTGTTATAAACCTTTAAAAAGCAGGTGTCATAAACTAGTTGAAGATATTTAAATAATGAGAATATTTTCATGACCAATTTAAATAATATTTTTAAGCGGAGCAACTTTTATTAATTATTCAGGCATATTTAGCATATTTTAATAATATCCGGCCCATTTCATTGAATTAAACGCAAATTACACATCATTTTGAAAATTCTTGTTATATTTAACCCAGTCATGATAATACATGGTATTTATAGCAAAGCGCTGCACAGGTGTAAGTAATTGTAATTAATAAACTAATTATTTACCTAAAAAATAATACAGCCTTATAATTTTAGGTTTAGCTTTAAAGAAATGCCGGGAAAGGGAATTAAAAGTAAATTTAAAATTCGGATATAAATAAAATTAAAGCCCATTATTTGATGATTTATAGACGATTATAACTCCGTATAAAATAATCTAATGAAAAACTTACTTGTTACAGGGTCATCTGGCTTAATCGGATCAGAGGTGTCTCTTTATTTTGCGCAACAGGGCTGGAAAATACATGGACTGGATAATAATCAGCGCGCTGTATTTTTTGGAAAACAAGGAGATACGCGGTGGAACCAGGGCCGGTTAGCTGCAGCGCTCGGTAATCAATTTGAGCACCACGAACTGGATATCCGTGATCGGAAAGGTGTGCTTGATCTCCTTAATAACCTCAAACCTGATGCTGTTGTGCACACCGCTGCCCAGCCGTCACATGACAGGGCAGCAGCTATTCCGTTTGATGATTTTGACACCAATGCAGTGGGTACGCTTAACCTGCTTGAAGCGGTTAGGCAGGCTTGCCCCGAATCTCCATTTGTGCATATGTCAACCAATAAAGTATATGGAGACAGGCCAAATTCAATCGCTTTAACAGAGCTTGAAACACGGTGGGATTACGCCGATCCGGCTTTTGAAGATGGGATTACAGAAGAGTTCTCTATAGATCAATCTAAACACTCGCTTTTTGGAGCATCAAAGGTAGCGGCAGATGTGATGGTGCAGGAATACGGCCGCTATTTCGGCATTCCTACTTGCTGTCTTCGCGGCGGCTGTCTTACAGGGCCCAATCATTCGGGAGTTGAACTTCATGGGTTTTTAAGTTACCTGGTTAAATGTAATCTGGAAGGTATTGAATATAAGGTATTCGGCTATAAGGGTAAACAAGTCAGGGATAATATCCATTCGTATGACGTAGCTAACTTTATTAATGCATTTATAACCACACCCCGCATTGCCGAGGTTTATAATATTGGTGGTGGGCGCAATAACTCATGCTCAATTCTGGAAGCATTTAAAGTTGCTGAAAAGTTTTCGGGCAAGTCTCAGGTTTATACGTATGTTGATCAAAACCGTATAGGCGATCATATTTGTTATATTTCAAATTTAGACAAAATGAGGTTGCACTACCCAGGTTGGGACATTACGGTCTCGCTCGAAGAAACAATCAGGCAAATTGTTGAGGCCCAGTCAAAGCGTGTATAAAACTGTTTTATAATCTTTAATACAAAACAACAGCTGTTTTATTTTAAATCAAAAGCTATTTGTGAAAATTCTTTTTATTTGTACTTCTTTAGAACCGGGACGTGACGGCGTTGGCGATTATACCCGGCGGCTTGCAGGTGAACTTGTTAGGCAAGGCCATTTATCAGCAATAATAGCAATTAACGATAAGAATATTTCCGAAAAGATTGATGGAACCCAACAAATCGATAATACTGATTTGCCGGTATTGCGTTTGCCTTCCAAATGGGATTTGAAGGACAAAATAAATTATGCTAAAAAGTATATTAGTGAATTTGACCCCGAATGGATAAGCCTGCAATTTGTAGTTTTTGGATTTGACCCTAAAGGATTGCCTTTTGGCCTTGGAAAAAAATTAAAGGTACTCGTTAAAGGCAGAAATGTGCATGTGATGTTTCATGAATTGTGGCTTGGCATGGAAAAAGAAGCTGATGCAAAATATTTGCTATGGGGAATGGTGCAGCGACAATTAATTAAATCAATGTTAGCCAAGCTAAAGCCCAAAGTAATCACCACCCATACCCACCTATATGAACATCATTTAAAAAAATTGCCTTACAAGGTTATATTTCTTCCTTTATTTTCTAACATTGCGCGCATTGAAAATACTGCTGCCCCGGCAGACCGGGCTAACCGAAAAACGATAAAATTGGTTTTATTTGGGGTTATACATGTTGGTTGCCCCGTGGCAGATTTTGCAAAAGAATTGGCTGCATATGGCCAAAAGAACAATGTTTCCATTTCACTTACTTTTATCGGTGGAGCAAATGCAGCCCAATTGGAAATTTGGGCTGCAGAATTTAAAAACCAGGGTATTAAGGTTACGTTATTGGGTAAGCAATCGCCGGAAACTGTTTCAGAAACATTAAATAATTCAAATTTCGGAATTTCCACAACAGCATATGCTTTAGCCGAAAAGAGTAGTTCGGTGTCTGTAATGCGCGAACATGGATTGAAGATAATTTCGGTCTCGAGGCCGTGGACTCCTAAAAATGTTAACGACCTGCAATTACCTCCTGATATCTTCGAATATCAAACAGGAAATGTCGAAACGTTTCTCTCAGATCCTTCTCATTTTGAATTTAACCATAGTATAACTAAAGTTTCACACACTTTAATCGATAGTTTCTTAACTATTTGAACTATTAATGATGATAAAACCCCGTATTTGTCTTTTTACTGCCCATTCGCCAAATATTGGCGGCGGAGCTGTAATTTTAAGAAGCTTAACAGAAAATTTAAAAGATTTTGATATTGAGTGGAAATACATAGCAAAAACACCCGCCGCCGGGTATGAAACCGGGCACCTTGGAACCGGGTTTATGGGTAGCGGGATCATTAATGATGTGTTAAATACCTGGGCAATGCTATCTGACAGATCAAACCAGGTAATTGATCAGGTAGTAAGCCAATTAATGAGTGTTGAATGTGACGGTTACTGGATAGTATCACATAACGAAGGAATGAGGATAGCATTGGAATTAAGCAGAAGACAGCGGCGCCCTGTGCATTTAACTGTTCATGACGATTGGGAAGGTGCCTTATGTGCAAGGTCTGTGAGGTATAGATTTATGAAGGGAGTAGCAAGAAAGTTAACAGTGACCACCCTGAAAAAAGTTAATACTGCAGACCTGATCAGTAAGGGGATGCAAACATATTACCAGCAGCTTAGCGGTAAGAAATTTGATGTTTGCCACCGTTATCTTAAACCTGAGCAGGTTTTGAATACCGGCGGCGATTTATATTTAAAAACCGAAGTCGTTAACGTAGGCCATATAGGTTCAATTTATAAAAAAAAGGATTTTATAATATTTCTGGATATCTTAAAGGAGTATTTTACAGCACGAAAACAAGCTGTAATAGTGCATATGTGGGGTCTAAAAATGGATATAAATGATTTGCCGGAATATATAAGGGAACATGTGAAGTTTTACAATACCCTGCCTGAGAGCCAGGTGATCCCTGAATTAGCTAAATGTGCATTTGTTTATTCAATGTATCCTTTATCCAAAGAACTAAGTATTTTTAGTAAAACCAGCTTACCCACTAAATTATCGAGCTATGTTCAGGCTTGCCGCCCAATTTTTGGTCATTGCCCGGCCGATAGTACCCTGGCTGAATTTTTAGATGAAACTAAAACAGGGGTGTCATGGACTTCCCGTAATAAACAGGATGGTTTTGATGCACTTAATAAGTTATTGAAAACCGGAACAAATAACGAAAGTTGGGAAGCTGCGAGACAACAGTATTTTGGAGAAAAGAACCTTGCAACCATGACAGATATATTTGGTAGTTATTAATTAATGTTAATTTCTTTTCAGTTTAATAAAGTGCGTTTAAAGCATTTGGAAGTTTGATCGATATCTATGAAATTGGTTTTGTCCCATATAACCGGAAATGCAAATGTACGTGGCGTGGCCATGGGGCTGGCAAAAGCAAATTTGTTAGCAGAGTTTGATGTTTCGATGTCGGTTTTTCCTGGTAGTTTGCCGGATAGGATGGCTTCGTTGCCCGCATTTGCCGAGCTTCGAAGGCGTAGCTTTGATCCGCTTATCAAACCATATGTAAAAAACTGGCCCTGGATGGAAATTGGGAGATTAGTTTCTACCAAAGCAGGGCTTGACTCACTTGTTTCAAGTCAAACAGGTGTTTTTTATATAGATAATGTTTGCAAAAACTTTGATAAAAGAGTGGCCGCAAACTTACAAAGCGCCAAAAAAAATGGAGCAGGTGGGGTATATTGTTACGAAGATATTGCAGAATATTCTTTTATAGCAGCAAAAGAACTGGGGTTAAAGTGCATCTATGATCTGCCTATCGGGTATTGGCGTTCTGCACGGAAATTTTTGGAGGCTGAACTTGAGCGATGGCCAGAATGGGCAGAAACAATCACGAGCTTTATGGATGCTGAAGCTAAACTTTTAAGAAAAGAAAACGA
>JAQNCM010000007.1 GCA_029237615.1 Mucilaginibacter sp. | reverse complement strand
TTTTGTTCTTTCAGCAATAGTATTCCACGAAAGTTATTGGCTTGATTTTCTAAATGACATAATTTTATTTAGAAGAAACTTAAAAGAACAATATGGCCTTTTATTAAAAGAAGAAATTCATGCCGCTGAATTTATAAATGGGCATCCAAAGTTGAGATATGTTACAAATAAGTATGATAAGTTACTAATTTTAAAAGAGTGCTTAGATTATCTAAACTCAAAAAGCTATATAAGCATTGTGACTCTTAGGTATGAAAAAACAAATGCAAGGGTTGGTAAAGATGTTTTTAGTGAAGCTTGGAATTGGTTTATACAGCGAATAGAAAACACAATGCAATATGGAAACTTTCCAGGCGGCTTTAAAAAAGACAAAGCTATTTTAATTCCGGACAATTCAGATGTTAAGAAATTGAACGCTATAACAAGAAAAATGAGAAGATATAATCCCGTAAGCAATTCCGTGTCTTTTGGTGAAGGCGCAAGATCAATGCCATTAAGAACAGTAATTAAAGACCCAATATTTAGAGATTCAAAAAATTCTTACTTTCACCAAATGGTCGACGTGGTTGCTTATTTTGCTCGACAATATTATGAACCAAATACATTCATTAAAAAGAAAGGTGCAAGAAAATATTATGAAACCCGACTGCAAAATGTAACAAATCCACATGTTACAACTAAAACGAGTCCAAACAATATAGTAGAGGTATAAAAAAATAAGGGGCTAATTAAAGCCCCGGGGGTATCCTACATTCCTTACAGACTTGCAACAGTCTTACCACTGGGGCGTTTCAGATACACTCAAATATACAAAAAAATACTGTAAGTTGTTTATTAAAAGTTATCACGATATTAACATTTACTTACTTTTCTTGCTATGAATTAGCTTAATAGCACTCGTAATCATATCTTCAAACGCCCCCATATTTTAACTTATAGCTTTCATTTCTTTACGGCTCCAAGCCTCCTGCATAATAATGGCTTTTTCTTTTGAAGTGACTTTTATGTATTTAAAAAATGCCTTTTCAGTAGCATGACCAGTCACCGCCATTATTGCAAATGTGGGTACACCCATACGCCACATATTAGATGCAAAAGCCCGGCGCGCGGTGTGCGTCGATATTAATTCACTTAACGGCAATGTTAAGATAATCTTTTCACCAGCAACGGCCTTTTCAAGGCTAACCAGTTCGTTAAAACCAGTTTCTTTTGCTACATCTTTAATATATTCATTCAATTTTACATTGGAGATAGCAGGCGGCAACGAATTGCTAGTCATACCTTTATATCTGGTCATAATTTCTTTAATAGTTTTGTGAATTGGGATATTAACCAGTTCTCCGGTCTTTTGGGTTTTAATCTCGATAAAGTCGCCATGGATATTTTGCGGCTTGATATTTGTGAAATCAGAAAACCTCAACCCGGTCCAACATCCAACTAAAAATAAATCTCGGACCCGCTCAAGCTTCTTGTTTTTTGAAAGGTCCAGTTCTGCTAATTTGATTAGATGGCTTTCATCTAAATAAACATTGTCGACATCAGCCTGTACTTTAATAAAACGTTTATTATTGTGCTCATCAATTGAATGCAGCTTCGCCTCTTTTGATTCATTCATGCAAATTTTAATAAACTTGATGCAGGCACCAAAATAGTTATCGCTTAACTTTTCGACTTTATAAGCGAAATCCTTCAACTCATAATAAAAATCAAGGTTTATATCCGAAAATTGAAAAGTTGATTTTTTCTTATAGGCCGCAAATCTTTTTAATATACCGTAAGCGCTATTATACGGCTTTATAGCATCTTTGGAAAATTTAGACCCGTCCCTTTTTACTCTTTTACCGGATTCGGTGTCTGCTATTAATTTATCAATATATTCAAAGAAGGTATAATTGACGTTTTTTTTTAAGTCATCAGGCAATTGGCCTTCGGTCTTTATAACAAACTTGCAAAGTTCTTTTAATTCGGCCTCATCCGGATATTTGTTATATTTTTCTGTTAAGTGATCAAATGTGTCACTTACCCATGTTCGGATATTTTCAAGATCATTTTTGATTTTACCAGCGTTAAGCAGAGTAGCTTTTTCACGAGGCTCGTTTTTATTAGCATTCCAGTCAACCGGTTTAATCTGCAATCCGGTACCTACAATAACCAGGCGGCTATCGTAACGAATATAACAGCGTAATTGCGTGGGTTCATTCTTTGGTTCTGACTTTTGAAGGAAATATTTAACTGAGTATCTGTATCCAACCATAATATAAAATTAAAGTAAATATATTCAATTATGAACTATAAATGAACTAAAATATAAACTAACATGAATAATTGTGAATAGGAATGAACAACCAAATAGCCAATACAACCTATAAACAAGCTTTTTGAAAGATTCGGAACTTTATAGAATAGATAGGTTATTGTCCCAGCGGGATCACAAAGACCAGCCCAACGGTCACCATTTAAGTAGAAAGCCTCTTGAAAAAGAGGCTTTTTTTTGTTTAAAAGCACTTTTCCCAAAATTTCAATTCAAGTTAGATCAACTTAAATCAGGCAAATCGGTACTCTATTTGGCACCCCCATTGCCTTTCCCGAAATTAGGGTACTAGAAATTGGGGATCAGGGCAACCTAATCGGTATAAGATACTTTCAACGAGCTATTTAACTCATTAAAGCAAGAGAATTATCGCTTCTTTTTATTTTTCCTGGACCCTGGCTATAAAGGCTATTTTGGTTGATATGTCATATAATGACCAGAAACGCCATCTTTATTTTTTCGTTATCAGGGATTACTATATTTTTTGATAAAAATAATGTGATGACAATCGTAGGTTATCAAGGCTTTATCTTTCAACAGGCTACGATTGATATAGCCCAGCGGTCCTGTCAATTGTTCTGTCAGCCTCACTGCCAAACAGTTCACTCATATTTTGATGATTATCCATGATTTGAATGATTAATAAATTAGTGTGACTCCGCCTCCAAGCCCCATGTCACTGTCATAGTGGGTTGATAATGAAAAATATTTAGTGACGATATATCTGAAACCACCCATGTATTCCTTATCCGTATTTACCATGATGCTAAACCGCAGGCGTTTGGCTATCGGCATATCCTGGCGCCCCAGCTGGAAACGTAGCTTGCCATCTCCGTCAATCCGGGCATCTGCAACAAACAGCATCGGTAAAGTGTAAGCAAGCCCGGCTACCACCGTATGCCGGTTATCTTTATTGCTGACTTGTCCGAACATATTTTTGAGTTCGCTGCCAAAAATGTTTTTTCCATTCGGGTCATACTGCTTGAAATGGTAATCAAAACCAACATAGGGAAACAGCCATTGCATTTTCCCAATATATCGACCGATCATGGTTTCGCTTTCATAACCCATCATATTATCAGTACCCAAATGCCACATGGAACTGACCTGCCAGCGGGTATTCGCTACCATCACCTGTCCGTCGCTGCCGTTGCTTTCAAGCCCAACTCTAGCCGCGAAATGCGGCATACGATCATCCATCTTTACCATCCTGTAGGCCATTGCCGGATCAGGTACTTCCGGGTTGGGGGGTGAGTTTTCATAGCTGAATATCCTGCCCATTCCACTCATCATATGGTACAAAATATGGCAATGAAAAAACCAATCCCCGCTTTCCGTAGCCGCAAATTCCAGCGTATCCCTTTCCATCGGCATAATATCCAGCGTATTTTTTAATGGCGCATAATCCCCCTGCCCATTCAATACCCTAAACTCGTGGCCATGCAGGTGCATCGGGTGGCGCATCATGGTATTGTTGTACAAAATGACACGGACATTTTCTCCCTTGTGGATCAAAATCTTATCAGCTTCGGAAACGGTTTTATTGTTGATCGTCCATACATAGCGGTTCATATTCCCGGTCAGCTCAAAATACAATTCCTTTGTGGACTGTTTGGGAAGAGTCGTTTTCTTCGTCGCTTTTAACATACCATAATTTAAAGTAACAATATCCGATCCTGAACCGCTCATATCCATACCGGCCATGTCGTCTTTTTTTCTGGATTTGGCCATATCCATGCCTGGCATATTATCAGTTTTCTTATTACCCATATCCATACGCGACATTGCTTTCTCTTTTTTTGGCGATGGAGAAGATTTACCCCTATTCATACCGGGCTTATCTTCCTTATTTGCCCCGGATTTTTCCGGGCCTGTGATTTCCGGGTACATGACGGTATTCATATCCATCACCTGGTTACTCATCTGCATACCGTCCATTCGCTTCATATTGCCGCTCATATCCATCATACCGTTCATCATTTTCATGCCAGCAAAATATTTAAGCTTGGGCAAGCGGGGGGCGTCTACTTTCGCGCCTTTCCCTAACCATAAAGAGGCTGATTTAGTCCGGTCCTCCGGGGTCGCTAAAAACTCATAGCTTCCGGCTTTGGGAATTGTAACGATCAGATCATAAGTCTCGGCAGGTGCGATGATCAGCCGGTCTACTTCCACCGGTTCCACATCTTCACCGTCGTTGGCCACCACTTTAATTTTACCTCCGGCGTAAGTCAACCAGAAATAAGAAGAGGAACCGCCATTGGCTATTCTCAATTTTACCTGATCCCCTGCTTTGAATTGCGGTTGTTCGTCTATTGGTTTACCATTGATCAGGAAACGATCGTAGGCTACATCACTCACATCCATCGCATTCATTCTTTTCCACTCGTTGGCCAGTTTGGTTTTAAAGTTGCCTGACCTGATGGCTTCTGCATAGCTTTGCGTTGATCCCTTTTGAATGCTAAACCAATCTGTTTGGTTATGCAGGCTGCGGTTAACCTCTTTAGGGTTCATATCCGTCCAGTCGCTCAATACCATTGTGTATTGCTTCATTTTAGGGTCGTCCCGCTTATAAAAGACCAGTGCACCGTACATGCCCGATTGTTGCTGCAACCCCTGGTGCGAATGATACCAGTACGTCCCGTTTTGGACAATAGGAAATTTAAACAAGTGCGTTCTCCCCGGTGCGATGGGCTGCGTGGTTAAATAAGGCACACCGTCATACTGGTTGGGCAGGATCACCCCATGCCAGTGAATGACTGTTTCTTCCGGCAAGGTATTATGTACATAGATTGCTGCCGTATCACCTTCGGTAAAATAGAGTGTTGGCATCGGTATAGAACCGTTTGCCGTTATGGCCCGACGCTTCGTGCCCGTATAGTTAACCGTGGTATCGCTTATATATAAGTCATAGCGGACGGTTTTACCTCCGCCTGTAACAGCGGCAGGTTGTTGTTCCTTTTCCCTTTTTGCAGTGATTTGTTTTACCGGCTGTGACTGCCTTGCTGTGCTTGTCTTTATTTTCGGCATAGGCATATTCATGGGCATTTGTGCAAAAGCAATGGAACCGGCTAGCCAAATAGGGATCAATAAAAGTATCTTTTTCATATTGCTTACTGTTATTTATCGGTATTAAAATTTCCTGATGATCTGAACAGAGAATATCATGAGCGTTCCTAACGCTCATGATAGATAATTTCCCGGTAAAGAATTTGTTTTTTATTTATTCAGGGTTTCTGTCACCTTGCCGCAGGTCAGCATCTGTTTCCCAAAGTAGGGATTTTTGATAGATGCATCTGCGGATAGCCAGTAGCTTTTTTGCATTGGGCAATAGTCATAGTAAACTCGCTGATCGGTCAGTTTAATGGCTTTGGCCAGTTTAAAAAAGTTTGCCGAAAAATTGGCAAAGTGTTCCCGCTGGTGAGCAATATCCTTACTTTCTGAGATGTGCCTGGCATCAAAGGCTAATTTGTCCTGATAAGCCATAAAGGTAGTCATATCAGTTTCAGGCAGTGATTTCATATCGATGCCATTGATGGTCTTTAGAAATTCACCGGCATGAGCGGCTGCATCGGCACTGTTTGAACTGACCAGCGCGTTCTTGATGTCAAAATAGGAAGCAAGTAATGGGGCAAGGGCAGTTGGCTTGGCGTCCTGCGCAAAAAGTTGTTGAGTAAAAGCGGTTGCAATCAAGGCAACCAGTAAAAATATCTTTTTCATGATCTTAAATAAATTAATGTAATCGAATAAACCTGGGGCATGGCATAGCCAGCTTGAATTAAGTCAAATCAACAATCAGATCAGGAAACTTTGTATAGCTATACGGATATTTTTTGTAGGTGGTCGCTGTCGTTGCGCAAGAGAGATTTGCTGAATCGCTTTAAACTCTCTGAGCGGGTTGAATGAAAAATGGCAAGTGGCACCAAGGTAAACAAAAGGTGCATGAAGCACAATATTACCGGATGGCGGTACAAGTTTAGCCAATGCAATAAAGTTGCCGACCGCACCCTGGCAGCAAGGATTATTTTTAGAAATACTTGTAATTCCAGATGGTGAAAGCTGTGCATGATGATGAGCAGCAACCACATTTCCATGATGATTTTCATGAGGTTCGGCTATTTCCTGATGCTCAGGATGGGACATATGTAACGCGCAACTGATACCGGCAGCCGTGTTCAGAAGGAAGATGAACAGCAATAAAAACGCTTTTCCTTTCATTTTAATACAAACATACCAATACAGCCAACATAAAATTTACATAATTCCGTCAATTTTTTATAGGCTAGTGAAATGAAGCGCTGCACTGGCCAAAAATGTCCAACAATCGGTCAGCAAAGACAACCGAATCAGGAATAAAAGCACATCCTTGTTAACCCTTATAAAATAGTTATTAACGGCTCATCACTTTTTGATTTAAGCCAGCCGATGGGGCTGAACTGATGACCTGTTTTCTGCATTTCCGTTTCAAAATCGTTCACGCTTTCTTCCGCAACAGCTACAAGCAAACCACCGCTGGTTTGAGGATCGGCCAGGATGTATCTTTGTTCTTCTGTTATGGACCCAATTTTATGGCCATAACTTAACCAGTTACGCTCCGTGCCGCCGGGAAAGCAATTTTGGTTTAAATAATAATTTAGTGAAGGTATAATGGGCACTTTACCATATTCAATTACTGCCGACAAATTACTGCCTTCACACATTTCGGAAAGATGCCCAAGCAGACCAAATCCGGTTACGTCGGTCATGGCTTTTACATAGTCCATCTTACCAAAAATCTCCCCTAAATTATTTAGGGTGGTCATGCTTTTTAATGCGATAGCAGCATCGTCTGGCAACAGGACACCACGCTTTTGTGCCGTTGACAAAATACCCACACCCAAAGCCTTGGTCAGGTATAAGCGACAGCCGGCAGTGGCGGTGGAGTTTTGTTTAAGCTGCGGAATATTAACCAGGCCATTCACCGCCAAACCAAACACCGGTTCGGGGCAGTCAATGCTATGGCCACCAGCTAAAGTAATGCCGGCTTCCGCACAAACTGCTCTTGAACCTTCCAATACCCTTTGGGCCACCTCCGGGGATAGTTTATCAACCGGCCAACCTAAAATGGCAATAGCCAATACCGGTTTACCGCCCATCGCATAGACGTCACTTATAGCGTTAGCCGATGCAATGCGCCCGAAATCATAAGCATCATCTACAACGGGCATAAAAAAGTCTGTAGTAGAGATCAGTGCCGTTCCATTCCCAAGGTCAAGCACGGCTGCATCATCGCGTTTATCATTACCCACAAGCAATCTCGCGTCGGGTTGCCTTATCATCGGACTATAAAGCATTTGATCTAATATAGCCGGACTGATCTTGCAGCCACAGCCCGCACCATGAGAATATTGTGTAAGTTTAATCGACGTTGGTTCCATGAGGTAAAGTATGTGAAATATTTAAAATTTGGCGGGCGGCAGCAGCCGTGTCATAGCCGTCGATGCTAAGTGAAAATACTTGCCCATCAGCGCGTTTGGTCAATCCGGTACAATACGTTTTGTCATAATAGACCAGGACGATCCTGATAAAATCCTCCATCCGGTTCTCTCTGATTGCTGCAATTGCATGTTTGGTTTGTTCCGGGCCCAGCCGTTTGTGTATACGTTCGGTGCATTCCGCCAGGAAGTCTTTATCCAAAGTCCCATATTCCACGGCTAAAGAGGTGACACGCTGCGATAAACTAACCTGAAGGTTTATCAGCACTGCCTCTCGCATTTGATGCCAAAAAGGGTTAGGAATAGAACGTTTACCAATTGTCAGGCTTTCATCTTCCACCCATATGTCAGCTGCCGGGTTCAAATCCTTTAGTCGATTAGCCAGGTTGTTTTCAAACTGCTCTTGTGTTGGCTGCACCATTTTATTCATTGTGCCGTAGGATGAACCTTGATGTTGTGCGAGATCTTCCAGGTCGATCACCTGTTCACCAATCGTTTCCAAATGTTGCAGTATCCTGGTTTTTCCTGAGCCCGTCATCCCACCCAAAATCCTAAGCCGGTATTTATTTTCAAACTGCCTGCGTACCCAACCACGATAATTCTTATAGCCGCCTTTAATAAGGTAAACATCAAAACCATATAGATCAAGCGCCCAAGCCATTGCACCACTGCGCATTCCGCCGCGCCAGCAATGAACTCCTATCTTTTTTCCCGGAGCAATTAGCATTGCATCTTTAATAAAGCCCGACCATTTGGGACCTGTAAGATCAAAACCTAAAAGGATAGCTTCGCCGCGGCCCACCTGTTTATAGGTGGTACCAACCTTAACTCTTTCCTCATTGCTGAATAAAGGCAGGTTAAATGCGCGTGGTATATGCCCCTGATTAAATTCAGCAGGTGTCCTGACATCCATTAATGCTATAGGCTCTTTAAAGTGTAAAAACTCATCAATTGTTATTGGATGTATCATACCTTCGGCAAATATAGCTTATGCGAACTAAACACATTTCACAATTAACTTTAAAGATTTATTTTGGATTATGGGTCAATCAATACGGTCATTTTAAAAAGTTGCTTTGGGATTGCCTTCGATTAAATATTAATCAGTTCAATAACTTATTGATAAATACGCTTTTTATAAATAGCTGATGAACGAGCTGGATCGCTTTAAAAAGACATGCTGTAATAGCACAGCCTTCAATTAAATTGTAATTTCAAATTTTGTTCCTTCTCCTGGAGTGCTTTCAACGGTAATGATGCCGCCCATCGCTTCCACCTGGTTCTTCACGAGAAATAACCCTATCCCGCGTGCATCATCATTGCCATGAAAAGTATTATACATACCAAATATTTTTTCACCGTGTAATGCAAGGTTTATGCCTATGCCATTGTCCGCAACCGTAAGTATCGTTTTCTTGTTTAAAGATATAGCTGTTATGCTGATCTTTAGGTCATGGTCCGTTTTTTTATATTTGATACTATTCGTAAGCAGATTCAGCAGTATACTTTCCAGGTAAGCCTGATCATAAGTTACCAATATATCTGGTGCTACCTGAATATCAACATTTGCCTTAGTCCGCTTAAGTGATTCGGACAATATTGCTTCAACTTTTTCAATTTCATTTAATAAATTCAACAATTTAAGTGTTTGCTTCTCTCCGGCCCGGACATCAACCACCGCATTTAAGTGTTCAAGCGTTTCCTGTAAATGCACCGCATTAATACCAAGCATACTTATCAGGCTTTCCCTTTCGGCGATGTCCTCTTCCTGCGCAATCATTTCGGTCAGCATCTGAATATTTCCTGCATGTGAACGCAAATTATGCGATACAATGTGTGCAAAGTTCAATAGTCGGCTATTCTGGGCTTTGATGATTTCCAGCGCCTTATCCCGCTCCGTTTCTGCGTTTTTTTGCTCGGTAATGTCTTTGATTTGCGAAACAAAATATAACGGATCATTTTGCTGGTCCCTCACTAGCGTTACACTCAACAATACCCATATAATACTTCCATTTTGGTGAAAGTATCTTTTTTCCATATTATAAGAAGCTGTTTTACCGTTAAGCAGCGCATGCATTTGCATCAGGTCAATATCCAGATCATCCGGATGGGTGATATCCTGAAATGTCTTGCACAGCAGGTCTTTTTCTTCAAGGCCGAGCATAACACAAAGCACGTTATTAACCCGAATCCACGCGCCGGTAATGGATACCAGTGCCATCCCGATAGGAGCGAATTCAAAAGCGTGATGAAATTGCTGTTCCCTTTCCGCAAGAGTGTTAATGAGGTCTCTTTGTTCCGAAACATCCTCTATGGTACCGTAAACAACAGTTGATCCGCTTTTTTCGATATCTGCCTGCATTCTTACTTTAACCCATTTCAAATTATTTTTGGCTGTTAGCAATTGAAGCTCGGCAATAGAAGCATTCCCTGTTGAAACTGTATCGTTAAACAAGGTTCTAAGCGCAGACGGATCTACATAAAAAGAAACCGTTTCCTCCATGTTGGGATAAAAATCTGCTCCGGTTTCATAAATTTCCCGCACCACCTGGTTCCAGTATATTTCGCCTGTAGCTAAATTCCTTTCCCAAATCCCTAAATGCGCAAGAGGTGTGACCTTTTCGTAGAGTTCAATTTTAGTTTGCATGGATCGTAAAAACAAAGCAGGAGCACGAATATACTATACATTGTACGATAAAAAACGGTAAAGAGTTTTTGTTTTTGGTAACAAGAAGGATAGATAACAATAAACTACTAGGCAGAGGATAGTTATTCCAGACATATTCGACACTCATTACGTAATATCGAATATGCCTGGAGGTCACATACGCTATAGGTGATTTATATCAGACGAGAGTTGTTTGTTTACAATATCTTTAAACTGCTCTTTTATAAAAGGCGGGTTGGTAATGCCAATGGTTGGGTTGCTGGAAAAGAATCCGAAAGGCATCAAAGTAAAGCCCATATGATGTACAGACATGACCGGCCATTCCTCAGGCCTTACAATGTGTGTTATCCCGGCTACATACCAAATCACAACATCGTTGTTATTAACAGCCCTGTTTTGGGCAGTCCATTCAGGCAGTCCGTCATATACTTTGTTACTGGCAGGGTATTTTCCAGCAGGGTAGATCTCATCGTCATGGTATTGGGTAACCCAAAGCTGGTGATTTAAAAATCCGGCTTTCTTCCTCAGCAGTGAGCCTTCTGGAACAAATGTTTTAGCCTGCATGCCGGGCATTAGCATATAACCTACGTGCTGGCCCAGGTCATTCATTCCGTTGTTATTCATGATATGCCAATTACGGGCACTTTCATAATTTACGGAGCGCTGTGCTTCCTTTTCAGTTTTAAACTGCGTTTGATCTACATAAAAAGCATTACCATTAGGTTTTTGTGGACCCGACGGAACCAGCCTGGTATTCATTTCTTCAATAGCATTGTTGTATGCACCGTCAATATCCATATCCAGTCTGAACACAAAGAAATGCTGGTGATTAATAGCTTCTACATGCGGGTGCACCAAAGTGCCAAATGAATGGCCCTGGTAAGACAGATCATCCTTATCCGGTTTATCCATTTCATTTACCCTGTGCACACCCTTTACTTCTACAATACCGGTTAGTTCATCATCCACATCTATGGTTCCGTCCTCGTGAAATTTCCAGGTAAACGCATAATCGTAGTTCTCAATCATCGTATAATATTTTATGCACAAATTAGTTGCCCGGCGCGATACGGTTCCGTGGCGCCATAAAACACCACCGTATTCTTCATAAACCGCTACGGCTCGGTCAACCTGGAAAGGCACGCCGTTTTCTGTGTGTAAAATTGCAGGCACGTAAGCAGCGTTTTCCGGCGCATCAGCGCCCGGACTTAACGATTGTGCCGTCCCCTGGCCTAAACGATATTCGCCTGCATCAAAAAAATTATAAGCAGCCTGGAAAAGATCAGGTGAACCATAAGGCACAACCATCTCAGGCATAGAGCCGCGGTACATTATGGAGCGTTCTTTACCATGATCTACATAGCGTAAATTGTAAATCACCAACCCTTCGCGGTTATCAACCCCGAAACGCATTTTCCAATTTTGCCAGGTAATCTCATGCCCGCTAAGCTGAAATGAATGGCCTTCCGGCTGTGTAATTATCAATGGCTTCAACACTGGGTCAACCTCTTTTATCGAATCTTTGTTAAAGTAATTCAGATCAACCATACCACTAAAGCTGTTGGCTTCATCTACTATTTTCAATATTTTGCCGGTGGTAAAATCGGTATAAGCCATTAAGCCTTCTATATCAATCTTATTCTTTTTCCGCCTGGCAATAACCAATTGCTCGCGGTGACCAATCGGACCGATACCCAAATCGCCGGTAAATACGCTGCGATGGGTTACTGAATCAATTGATATTCCTCTTTTCTTTAAAGCAGCTACCCAGTTCTTATCTCTCTTTACAATCGCGTCTGCAACTGAATCGGCCTCTAAACCCATGCCTATTACGTTAGGAATATTTTTAACAGAAATTATTTTACCAGCATTCAGATCAACCACTGCCTCTGTTACACCGTTTTTGCTGTAATCATAAAAGCTGGTAAAAGCCTCACGCCTAAAAGGTTGGCCAGGCTGATAAGCTAAAACTTCCTTTTTAGGTGGTTCTTTAAGGTTAATGATGTTAAAAATATCTTTGCCGGTAGTTGTTTTGGTGTCCCTGAGTACCTGGACAACTTTTTTCATTTCTGTGGCGGTGAGAGGATCGAGCGGATAACTCACTTGGTTAGCTTGTGCGTTGGCCTTGCCTATGCCAGTAAGCATAATCAATAAGCCATAAAAGGTAAGGGATTTGATCATTTATCTGTAATTGAAGAGTGTATATATCATCGGGCCCGAATATTCAGCGCTTATTTGCCAAGCCACAAAACGGCGTCTTCAAACATTTTATTCTGCGTTGCTGAATCAAATATCTGGTCGCCATGGCCCATATTCATGTAGATCATTTTGTATTTGGTATTGGTCCATACCACCGGTATATCACCATCTCTGAGGATATCTTTTTTACCTAAAGGATAATTTGACGGTGCAA
>JAQNCM010000580.1 GCA_029237615.1 Mucilaginibacter sp. | reverse complement strand
TAAGGCTAACCTTTTCAGGTGGTAATATTTTTAAAAACTCCTGTGTATAATGAGCCTTAATATCTACGATCTGTTTCTCGTATGCCAGGTTTTTATTGATCTGTTCGGTACCATTGGCCTGTGCATCTGTATTATTTAAACGCCTTAATTTAAATACACTATAGAGTTCTTGTTGATACTGATGATATAAAGGCAAAAATTTTTCAGATTGTTCAGGTGTAAGGGCAAGTTGCTTGTTAACAAAGTTCTCCTTGATGATTTGAATTTTTCTTACGGCCGGCTGCCCATTAAACGCATGGTTATTTGAACGGTTAAAATTTGATTCCTGATTAAATTGTTGCACGCCACCGCCTTGTTGCATGCGCATGCGCCCCCCTTGTGCAAAAACGGTATAATTTATACTTGATATGAGTAAAATAACAAAAATATGCCTGCCAAAGTTATTGGTCATATAATATTATTGAGTATTATTTGTATAATTTTGTAAATCGTCGTTTAATCCCGCATCGTTTACTGATAATCCGCCGGTAGTTACAGTATGCTGGGTATCGTCAATATTTAATTCAAGGTAACTTTGAATTTCATCAACGGGTACGTTTGATAATTGCTTGTGCAGGTATGAACGGTTATGAACTGCAACAGGAGCATAAACCTGTTTCAATAAAACCCCCGTACCTATCATTGCTGCAAAACAAGCCGCTGTGGCATATTTAACAGCGGTTGAGGAAAATAACCTTATTACAACGCTTTTACGCTTTACAATATCCCGGTTAACCGTTTTATTTAAAATATTTTTGTTTAGCCGGTTAAAATAATCCTGTGGAACATCAAACGCTGTGTCTGCTCCGGCTAAGGCTTCCTCAACAAATATCCTGCTGTTAATACCGGCATTTAATTCCTCAAAATAATTTTCGGGAACTGTAAAAGGAGTATCTGTATTTAAAGCGTCCTCTATATTTACCCGGCTTTGAATATTGCTGCTTAATTCTTCAAAATAATTTTCAGGAACAATAAAACCTGTATTTTCAGCATGCAAAGCATTTTCAATATTTATGCGACTCTGAATATTACCACTTAGTTCTTCAAAATAATTTTCAGGAACAACAAAGCCATCAAAAGGCATTTTGTTCTTGAAGTCGTTCAGCTTAATTCCTGACATTATGCGCATTCCCAACTCATCAAAATAGCCCTCCGGCACTATAAACGGGTTGTTTTTATTAACCTTTTTAAGTGACGGATAATCGTTAAGCCATTCCTTATTTTCTATATCGTTTGTCATGATTACTTATAGATACATTTAAACACAAAAGGTTTAAAATTTCATTTAAAATTCATCAAATTAATCTTCTGACAGTAAAAACGTTTCTATTTTTTTAACAGCAAGATGAAAAGACGCCTTTAAAGCACCTACGCTTGTTCCAAGCACCTGTGAAATTTCGTCGTATTTCATATCTTCATAGTATTTCATGTTGAATACCAGCCGTTGTTTTTCGGGCAAAGTTAATAAAGCCTTTTGCAATTTTTTTTGAGCCTGATCGCCGTTAAAATAACTGGAGTCGGCTAAAGTATTAACCATTTCATAATCCATGTCATCCAGCGAGATATTATTTTTTTGTTTTTTCTTATTCAAAAAGGTAATACACTCATTTGTTGCTATCCTGTACATCCAGGTATATAATTGCGCATCGCTTCTGAAACCAGGCAGGTTTTTCCAAACTTTAATAAATACGTCCTGCACCAGGTCATCCGCGTCGTCATGGTCAATTACCATCCGGCGGATGTGCCAGTAAATTTTTTGCTGGTATTTATTCAGCAAAAGATTGAATGCCTCATTCCGGGTTTTTTCATCCTGAAACTTGCTTAATATCTCTGCATCTTCAACCTGTGGCGGCATGTATAATATCTATTTAGTTTTTTTATTCGTTAAACGGTCGGTTAAATTACTAAAGTAATTATTAATTACAATAAATCAAGCACTTGCTGTGAAGAGGCTTTTGTATCAACCTTGTCAATTATTTTTTGGATAATGCCATCTGCATTGATAATAAAAGTAGTGCGTGCGGTACCCATATACTTTTTTCCGTACATGTTTTTTTCAACCCATACACCATAAGCATCTACAATTTCTTTACCTGTATCTGCAATCAACGGGAAGGGTAGATTAAATTTAGTTTCAAATTTTTTATGTGATTTTTCATCGTCGGTACTTACCCCAATTACTTCGTAGCCCTTACCTATTAATGACTGGTAGTTGTCCCTGAAATCACAAGCCTCGGCAGTACAGCCAGGTGTATCATCTTTGGGGTAGAAATACAGTATAACAGTTTTTCCTTTGAAATCTGATAAGGAAACAGTTTTTCCATTTTGATCCTTTGCGGTAAAATCAGGTGCTTTATCGCCTTCTTTAAGTGTTGCCATTATCTGTAAAAATTTGCGGTGAATTGTGAAATATTATCCTTGTTATCGCTAACCGTCAATTCAAATATATGTTTGCCGGGAGCCACATCTTTATCAAAGGTATAACTTAGCACCTTAGTTTTATAATCCCATTCCATCAACACCCATTTGCCATCAATTTTACCATTATAGCTTTTTATGCCCGAAAGGTTATCACCTATTTTTAGGTATATGCTATGTGACTGGGCCATATTTTTACCATTAGTTATATTAATTGGCGTAATATGCGGTGGTATGGTATCAAGCTTAATATAAAAGTCGCCAAATGTTTTTGCCTGGGCTTTAATATAGCCGTTATTATATATACTGCTGTCGCAGGATCCTGTAGTACTTACAATAATGGCCTTATCAGCAAATCGCCCTAAATCCTTATCTGGTTTAATCCAGATATTATACTTGTCATGTATTGGTGTAAAGCGGTTATGAATGTGGTGTACTTGTGAAAATGTGCCGGGTAGCATAAGTGAGGCGGAATAGACAAAATCCACATCATCATATAAATTTCCGGGCATGATCGTTAGTTTAACTTTATCATTATCAAACTCGTTTTTTTGATCATAATGGAATAATATGCCCTGTGTTTTTAATGTGGTTGTGGAATGCTCCACATGCTGAGATTTTACTTTAACGGTTAATGTTGAAGTATTACCGGCAACGTCTTTAACCACATATTCCATCTCATGCAGCGTTTCGTCATCAAAATTCATTATGCCCCGGTTTATGGATTGCGGATAAAGGGATATTTTACTGCCCGGGAGTATAAAACATTTTTGCGTAACCCGTTTTGAAGCCACATATGCCGGGTAATCAATATAAGCGTTGATGGCATGTGTTTGATCAAATGCAAAGCGTTCAACTACATAGGTGTAAACTGTTTTGCCATCCAATTTTAACTCAATAGAATAAATACCATTATGGTTGCCCGAGGTATTGTTCATATCATTGGTACTGATACCAAAACCTATATCCCCGTTTAAAGTAAGGGCGCCTGGTTTTAGCAGGCGATAGTTACCGCCCTTACCGGTTACCTGCAAAAATTCATGGCGGGTTTTCTCACTGAAAGGCTGATTGTTTAAATGATAGATGGCTATAGCGTTTATAGCCGGTGGTATTCTGTCAGGAACAATAACGCCAAAAAGCTGCGGATTTATCGTCTCTTCTGTTTTGGTATCCCTGATCTCAAAATGAAGGTGCGGCCCTGCTACAGCACCGGTGCTGCCCGATATGGCTATAACATCTCCCTTACATACATTAATTTGTAAGGGTTGCAAATTAAAATCAACATCAAATTGCTGATGTTGATACTGATAATCGCGCATCACTTTGGCAATTTCGGGGCTAAAACGTTCATTATGCATGTAAACCGTGGTATAGCCATTAGGGTGATTAATGTAAATTATGTTTCCGCCGCCACCAAATTGCACGTGGATACGTGCTACATATCCGTCGGCGGAAGCATGTACAGGGTAACCGCTACGCTGGTTGGTTTTAAAATCAAGCCCCGCATGAAAATGATTTGGTCTTAATTCGCCAAATGAGCCGGCTGTAGCCGGAGGCAGATCAAGCGGATAGGCAAAGAAATTTTGCGGATATACCCGGCTTTGTATACGGCCTTGAGCGCTGGTAGTAAAATTAAAACTTAAAAATATGATAAAAGCAAGCAGTGGTTTTTGTAGCATATATTACTTTACGCAAAAATCAAGCAGTTTTTGATTTTCTAAATAACCTTCCAGCCTGTCGCCGATATTAACTTTTGCTACCCCCTGCGGGGTGCCTGTAAAAATCAGGTCGCCCTTTTTTAGCGTAATATATTTTGAAACAAATGCTATAATAAATTCAAATTTAAAAAGCAGATCTTTTGTATTGCCTGTCTGGCGGTTTTGCCCGTTAACATCCAACTTAAAATTCAGATCATAAAGGTCAGCAAATTGCGATTTTGGGAAAAAGTTACTTATTGGCGCCGAACCGTCAAAGCCTTTAGCTAATTCCCAGGGCAAGCCTTTTTCTTTATGACGTTGTTGAATGTCACGTGCAGTAAAATCAACACCCAGGGCAACTTCATCAAAATAGTCGGCAGCAAATTTTTCATTAATGTGCTTGCCTTCTTTGCATACCTTTAATACTATTTATATCTCATGATGTATATCGTCCGAAAAATCCGGATGATAAAAAGGCTTATTATCTTTTAATAATGCGGTATACGGTTTCATGAAAATTACGGGAGCAGTTGTGGGTACCGGGTTGTTTAATTCTTTGGCGTGTTCGGCATAATTACGGCCGATAGCGATTATTTTCATTTGTAGTTATGGAATTTTAGTTACTGAATCACCGAGTTATTGAATGACGGATTTTTTTACTGATTAAATAGTTATTATGACGAATAGCCAAATTTAAACTATTCATCCAGTAATTCAGTAATTCAATAATTGTTTTACAATATGGATACCCGCCTTATTACAAGTTCAGTGCCGGCAATTACACGGATAAAATAAAATCCTTTGGATATTTTATTGCTTATCGGGTAACTAAAGGTTTGCTCACCAGGTTCAACCCTTTGCGAAAACAGGGTGACAACGTTATTTCCTAATACATCCATCATTTTTATACT
>JAQNCM010000005.1 GCA_029237615.1 Mucilaginibacter sp. | reverse complement strand
AAAGACTTCCGAAGTTTTTAAAACTTCGGAAGTCTGATCAACGCTAATATCAATCCGCTTTACTAACGCGGCCGGAGCCAATGGTCTTGTTGCTGGATATAGTAGCACTACCGGTATACACCACGTTTCCTGAACCAACTATGCTTGCTGAAATCTCTTTTTCAGCAGCAAAATAAGTGCTGCCTGAACCTGCGATGACAACAGATGCAGACCCTGTTTTAAATTCTTTTGCGTTCATTTCGCCCGATCCGGCGATGGATAATTTTGTTTCGCTGGCGCTGCCGCTTAAATGCATAGAACCTGATCCGCTAATTGATGCATGGAAATTACCTGATTTAACGGCAGAAAAAATACTACCCGATCCACTCAGATTGATGGTCACGTTTTCACCACTGATAACGCCATCGACCTTAATAGATCCTGAACCTGCATTTGCCAGCGACGAAAGCGATTTTGCAGTAACGTAAATGTCAATTCTGCCAATATGGTTGCGGCCCCAATCGTGGTGTTTAAGTTTAATTTCTAACTTGCCATCTTCCACCTTTGTTTCAATTTCTCCCATAATATCAGAGCTGGCGCTAATCTTTAAACTCTCAGTTCCGTCAATTTTTACATGTACATCAAACGGACCCGCTGAAGCAATACCGTGAAAGCCGGACACTTGCCGGCTCTCTTCTGACTGTGCCGATACTTTTAATGTTGCTGCTAATAAAAGTACAGCTGCAAACATTGCGTAAACAATTTTTTTCATGATGCTTGTTTATTATACAAGATGCAGCCAGCCTATAAAGTGTTGCATGTGTTTCAAGTTTTTTTGGAAAGTTATTAAGTAAATCCTAACGGTTGGAGTTTATTCAGCTAAGCAGTAACCTTTTCTAACTTCCTTGCAGCTCGTTTCGCTCTTCGTTTGGCCCGGCGTTCCTTTCGCTGTTCCTTTTTTATTTTGCGGTTTTGTTTCTTTATCACCTGATTGCTCATCATGGCGGTCGTTGCGTCCTGTGTCTTTTTATCTAAACCAACCGAGGGTTTAATGCCACTTAGCAGCGTTTGCCAAACAAATTTAAAAAACGGCATATCGAAGGTACGGGAAAAATTGGTATAAAATACGCGGGGCTGACCACCCTCTACGTCAGGATTGTCATGCTTAATTATAAATGTATTGGCATAAAGGGAAGCAATTGTTTGCCTTTTCAAATTATCATGAGTGGTATCAGGTTTTAGTACGGTAACTTTAAGATCGTTGTATAAGACATCCACTTTTCCTGTTGCTTTTTTCTTGTCTGCCTTCAGGTCGAAATCTAATTGTTTTAGCCTCCCCGAAGTTATTTTCACCATACTTAACGGCATAGTGGCCTGGTTAACTGCTTTTAGATCCATAGGCCCCAGGTTACCTTTTAAAGTGAAGCTGTTGTTTGTATCCGTTAAATTGAAGTTGATCCAAAGATTAAGTTTTCCCCGGTTCATAAAATAGGTGCTGAGCTGTATAGCGCTCATGCTATTTTTTTGCAGCGCTACCGGGTTAGTGGTAACATTTAAAAAGCGTCCGCTGGTATTGTTGAAAGAAATAGAACCCGTTTTATTTGATTTTCTACTATACTCTGTATATACCACGTTAATGTGATTTACCCGGACAGTATCTATCTTCATATCCGCTTTAATTTTAAAAAGGCCAACGTTAGGAAATGTTGCCACCCGGTCTGTTTTAGGTTGGGTTATATTGGGATTCCCAAAAATTTCAGCAGTCCCTTTACTTAAAACCAGGCTTGATGCATTAAGGATGCGATATTTATGATAATTTAAAAAGTCAAAGTGATTAAGCTGTATAGAATCCAGGTGCATGGTGAACTTATTTTTTGTGCTTTTTGAAAAGAAAACACTGCTACCAACAGGCTTTAATGTTAATCCCTCCACATTCAATTGGGATGTTAACGTGGAAAGCTTAAGGTGATTTACATGATAGGTGTATAAACCGTTTGGTGACTTTGCGGTATAATTGTTTAATTCGGCGACGATGTCCCGACAGTAAAGCAGCCTTGACTGGTCAGTTTGAGTGGCAGAATCTATTAAAAGATCGTGTGCGTTCAAGTTCAATTCCTTAAGGGTGGAAATAGCTACTTTATTGCCCGAATAATCCTCGTATTTAAATTTGATGTCACCCAAAACAATATCGCCGATATGAATGGAATGCAGGCTTTTAGAAATTTTTTGCCAGGGAGTGCGGTTATCTTTTACTACGGTATCTTTGGTGTGGTTTAGCTGATAGCTGACATTTAACTCCGGACTGTTTAAAATAATTTCACCGATCTCCAGCCTGTGATGAAAATACAATGTAAAGGGGTGGATATGCGTTATAGTAAGCCTTTTGATGTGAAGCTCAACCAGGTTGTTGGGGGCAAGGTGTTGTTGCTTTTTCCTGTTATAAGCAGCAGTATCGGGCTTTAAGCTGATATTATAAATTACTACGCTGCCACGCAGCACATGAAGTTCGGCCGATGAAAAATTAACAGTATATAAACCATCGCTGCTGGTTGAAATTACGTCCTTTACCTTATTGGCTAATATTGGCGACCAATAGCTATTTATAAATATTGCGATAATTAAAATAAGAGAAATAATTGTGATTGAAACAATGGCTGTTACCCTTTGCCATTTATGCTGTAAAAATTTAACCGTCATTAATTCCCTTTATTGATTTTACTTTGTTTTATTGAATCTTTTTTAGCCTGCCGCTCCTTTTTACGTTCTTCTCTTTTTACCTTTCTGTCTGCTTTAAACCGGTTAAATTTATCAACTAAATT
>JAQNCM010000417.1 GCA_029237615.1 Mucilaginibacter sp. | reverse complement strand
CGCAGGTTGATGTTTTTAAAATAGCACCGTCCTTGCTTTAAACCAATTTTAATAAACTTATTTTTTATATCCAACATAACCGATATGCCTTTAACGTTAAAACTCAGCCAGAGAGAAACAGCATTTAATAAATAATTTGTAACCCGTTTTGAGTTATATAACAGTTTATTTCAGACCCTGCCTTTTTACCAGGTTAAGGACACCGGTATTTTATTGCCGTTTTTTAGCTCTCACTGCGAAAAAGAAGTGACTAGAGAAGTGTCACCTACCGCCATAATTGAATCGTTTTTCAAGAAATATGTACCGGATATTGATCACCAGGAACAAATTAACCGTATGTTTCGCTTTATTCAATACATTGAGCGACAAGTAGTTTTGTTTGACGCCATTGAGGATTCATCATTTAGTAAAATTGGACGGGCTGACGATAGCGGGACATTGCAAAGTTTACTCCAGCAAGCTTCAATTAGCGAACAATCAAGAAATAATATCAGCCAAAAGCTGAATGATTTTTCATTGCGGCTGGTTTTAACCGCGCACCCCACCCAGTTTTACCCGGGTACAGTGCTGGGCATAATGACAGATCTTATTGAAGCATTAAAAACAAATGATATCAATACCATTGATGTTTTATTACAGCAATTGGGTAAAACGCCATTTTTTAACAAAACATCTCCAACGCCGGTAGATGAGGCGATCAGCCTTGCATGGTTTTTGGAAAATATATTCTATCATGCTGTGTCGGGCATCCAGTCAAAATTAGACGAAGAATTTGATCTGAAAAGAGACCGTGCTAACCAGTTGTTAGAACTAGGTTTTTGGCCTGGTGGCGACAGGGACGGCAATCCAAACGTTACTGCTGAAACCACCAAAGCAGTAGCCAGCTTTTTACGACAAAGGGTATTCAGATGCTACTACAGGGATTTCAGGGTTTTAAAACGTCGCATTACTTTCAGGGGTGTTGAAACAGCAATGGCTAAACTTGAAGAATTGATCTACCAAAATGCTAACACCAAGGTCGAACCTGCGAATTTGCAGCCCGAAATACTGGAATTGCTGCAATCGATAAAACACACATTGATTACCGATCATGATAGTTTATTTGTGAATGTAATTGATGACCTGATTAAAAAGGTACAGTTATTTGGTTGTTATTTCGCAACACTCGATATAAGGCAGGATAGCCGTATTTTACGGAAAGTATTTAAATTTTGTACCGAACAAACAGAAGTGCGTGCAGATATTCCGAAAGGATATGAAGAATTGCCTGAGGATGATAAACTGAAAACTATCGTATTTAACGAAGCTGATTTTCATTGCCCGGATGACGCTGATAAACTAATTTGTGATACGCTTAATACCATCAGGCTGATGAAGCAAATTCAGTTTACCAATGGTGAAAAAGCTTGTCAGCGTTTCATCATCAGTAATTGTCAGCAGGCTTCTGATATTCTTCAGCTTATAAACTTATTTTTATGGAGCGGGTGGGAAAGTGAAAACCTGAGCGTGGATTTTATGCCTCTGTTTGAAACCGTAAACGACCTTAAGCATGCCGCACAGGTAATGGAAAGTTTATATACACATCCTTTTTATGCAGCCCATTTGGAAAAAAGGGGCAACCTGCAAACCATTATGCTTGGTTTTTCTGATAGCACAAAAGATGGTGGCTATTTAATGGCAAATTGGTCTATCTACCAGGCAAAGGTTGAGTTAACAGCCATGGCTCGTAAATATGGTATTCAGTTGGCATTTTTTGACGGCAGGGGAGGTCCGCCTGCACGCGGCGGCGGTAAAACCCATCGTTTTTACGCATCAATGGGTGAAGAGATTGCGAATGAACACATCCAGTTAACGATACAGGGGCAAACCGTAAGTTCACAATACGGATCGGTAGAGACGGCCCGGTTTAATATGGAGCAATTGATAAACGCCGGTATCATATCTGCCCTTCATCCAAACCGCGATGACCTGCTCGATACCAGGCATAAAGAGCTGATAACATCCATGGCAGATGCAAGTTATAAGCTCTTTTTAGAGCTCAGGCAGCATCCTATGTTTGTAGAATATCTTGAAAAGTTTAGCCCTTTAAAGTTATTGTCGCATATCAATATCAGCAGCAGGCCTACCAAAAGAAATTCTGATGCCTCGTTAAAATTGGAAGATCTGCGTGCGATAAGCTTTGTAACCTCATGGAGTCAACTTAAGCAAAGTATTCCCGGTTTTTATGGGGTAGGAACTGCGCTGAATAAGATGAAGCAGGATGGTCATTGGGGTGAAATAAAAGAGCTGTACAATTCGTCCGGCTTCTTTAAAACGATGGTGGATAACTGCACCATGTCTATGTCGAAATCTGATTTCAGGGTTACAGCCTACCTGGAGAAGGATAAAAAGTTTGGCAAATTCTGGAAAATGCTCAAAGACGAATTTGAGCTCACCAAACAGATGCTGCTGGAACTTACCGGAACCCAAGTATTAATGCAGGAATACCCGGTTGAGCGCCGTTCAATTGCCATTCGTGAAAGGATTGTTTTGCCATTGGTTATTATACAGCATTATGCGCTGCAATGTTTAAGTAATAGTAAAGATGAAGAACTAACCAAAATTTATAATAAATTGGTAATACGTACTGTTTACGGAATTGTTAATGCCGGAAGAAATCTGGCGTAGCGGGAGGGGAGGCCAAAGTCACGAAATGTGGATTTGATTTGGATTTTCATTAATTCTGTTTTTAAGTATTTTGACATTTTGTATTTCGGACTAAATGTTTAATTTGTCACAGTTTTGTAAACCAGATGGCAACCTGGTTGTTATAAACCTGATTAACTTAAACATTTAAAATGAAAAATTTAATAAACCTGTCATTGGGCGTAATTATTTTGCTTTTTGCAGGCGCATGCCAAAATGAACACGGAAAAAATTATAACGATGCGACTAAGGTAGATCAGGACGGATTGGCATTTATTAAAAATGGAATTGAGGGAGGCCTCACCGAAGTTAAAGCATCAGGTTTGGCCTTAACAAATTCCAGCAATCAAAAAGTGATAGGTTTTGCCAAAATGATGATTGACGATCATACTAAAGCCGATAGCGGTTTTATCAAATTAGAAAAAGATAAGCTGGTTGACGGCAAAGACTCAATAAATAGTACCCATCAGAAAATGATAAGCGACTTATCCAGAAAAACGGGGGCAGCGTTCGATAAAGCTTATCTGGCTATGATGGTAGCCGACCATGATGGGGCAGTAGACCTGTTTACCAAGGGCAGTCAAAATACCAGTGTTGAACTTAGCAAGTTTGCGGCCGAAAATCTGCCCAAAATAAAAATGCACCTCGATTCGGCAAAGGCAATTTTTTCAGCTTTAAAATAGTTCGTTGCCCTGTATTCCTGTGGAATTTACCGTTTAAGAGCGTATATTTGACCAAAGAAAATTCGGACTTGTATTGATGAAGAAAAACTTTTTTATTGCATTTGAAGGCATTGACGGGAGCGGGAAAAGCACGCAGGTAAAATTATTAACAGAGAAACTTACTGAAGCAGGGCTTAACGTTTATACTACCTGCGAACCTACGGAAGGCCCAATCGGGAAAATTATCCGGGATATATTCAGCCATCGTATGGAAGCTGATCATCGCACAATTGCCGGCTTGTTTGTTGCTGACAGGTTAGATCACTTGCTGAACAAAACAAATGGCATTCTTAAAAAACTCGAAGAGGGTTTTACGGTAATAACCGACCGGTATTACTTTTCTTCTTACGCTTATCAAAGCCCGCACATGGATTTGAATTGGGTGATTGAAGCTAATTCTTTAAGTGCAAATCTTTTGCGGCCCGACTTAAATATTTATATAGATATTTCTCCTGAAATGAGCATTGAACGCCTTAATAAAGGCAGAAGCTCGATTGAACTCTATGAAACATTAGAAAATCTTCAAAAGGTAAGAGATAAATATTTTGAAGTTATGGAATTATTAAAACAAGACGAAAAGGTCTTAATAACCGATGGAAACCGTTCACCCGAAGCAATATCAAATGAAATATGGAATAAAATATCCGGCGACTTTATAAAATATCCGAAATCTCAGTAATTACTAATTCTGACGATTTTTAAACGCAGGGTGTGGTTTCTGAGCAGCTACTCTTACCGGGGCGTATTTAGGCTTCAAGTTTAATAACTTAGCTATGATGTTCCCAATTTTTTTACCTGAGTCTGCAGATACGAAGCCATTTCCAAATAAAAAATCAATAAGTGATTTTTGATTCATAACACTCAATTTTAAATTTAAATAAACTAATTATTTACTTAAACGCTTTCTCTTTTTTCAAAATTATAAATAATAATGGGATTTCCAAATATTTTTATTTTCCGTGTATAAAAAACATGCATTTATTGCAATATATTTAATATATTTATTAATAGTTTAAAATAACTTTAATTGTTGTTGCACAGGTGGTTTCGCCCTTCCTAAAACAGTGCGGCCACCGTATCTCCACGAGTTGTTTCTCTCCTCTTCAATAATTTTCTCAAAGTTTGCGTTCGGCGTGAAATTTTTCTCGGCCTGCTGGGCTACCTCCGTTAAGCGTTTTAGCGCTTCATTTTTTTCTGATAATCCCAATTTGGCTTTGTGAATAGCATTTTGGAACACACCAATAGTTTCGTCGTAAACCTTGATAGGCACGGGGAAAGGATGTCCGTCTTTTCCGCCGTGGGCAAATGAAAATCTTGCCGGGTCTTTAAACCTCGACGGTGTGCCATGTATCACTTCGCTAACCAATGCTAACGATTGCAGCGTACGCGGGCCTAATCCTTGCAATAACAGCAGGCTTTCGAAGTCTTTTGGCTGTTTTTCCTGCGCAAGCCATAAAACCGTACCCAATCTTTTCAGGTCAATATCCTTAGCTCTTACGTCATGATGTGCGGGCATAACCAGTTTGCTGATCTCTTTAAGCATAGTATCAGGGTTTTCACCGGTAATTTGCATTACGCCTTTCCGCGACCCGTCGGCTTGTTTGTCGGCCATGTTTAAGATATTGCCGGCATTCTGTCCGTAAATAAAGGTATGCGGATCATCTACAAAAGAAGTAAGGTTTTCTGAATGCCAGTGGTATCGCCTTGCTGTTTTACTTTGTGCACTCATCCCTTGTTGTATTACTGCCCATTTCCCGCTGCCGCTTAAAATAAAATTGTGGGTATATAATTGGAAACCATCCTGTATTGCGGTATTATCAACCTTGGCGCTTAGCTTGCTGCATCTTACCAAATGATTTCCATCCAGTCCGGTGGTCTCGCTGATCTTTATCAGCTCATCCGGTGTTTGTCTAGAATATTTGCCCTTACCGCCGCAAATGTAAATCCCCAGCTCCTTGCTGTGAGGGTTTACCGAGCGTTTGAGTGCACCCATAACAGAGGTGGTAATACCAGACGAATGCCAGTCCATTCCCATAACAGCGCCAAGGCTCTGGAACCAGAAAGGATCGCTTAACCTGCGAAGCACCTCATCTTTGCCGTAATCAAGTATTATATTCTCAACCACCGCCAAACCCAGCTTCGCCATCCGTTCGGCGAGCCAAACAGGCACATAACCATAATGCAAAGGCATATCCGCACTTCCTGAACGCTTCATGCTAACAAATTTAGTAAAAAAAGTCTGATTAAAATAACCTTATTTTAAACTGTCAAATCCATATTTTACATCGTTCCAAAATTCGTCCAGTGCAATAATGCGCGGTTTAAAAAACGATATCAGAGCAGGCCAGTCATTTTTATTAAAAATGGTTACATCGTTTAATTGTTTAAAAATACGGCTGATGGTTTTGCCGTATTCGTCATGGGCATGCAACTCCCATGTCCACTCTTCGTCAAGTGTGGCATGCAGTATGTTTTTAAATTCCTTAAACTGTTCAAAAAATAATTCTTGTATTCCAATATCCGGATGTGTTATTTCAATTGCGATCGTGGCCCACCTTTTACCGGCATCCATTTTAAAATAAACATGTTTTAAACCGGTTTTATAATTCACCCAGTTTACTTTTAAGCCTTCGGCAGATAGTTGCGGAGTGATGTATTGCCCAAATGTTGTCCAGAATTTCTGCTTCAGCTGTGTTGCTTCGTCTTTTGTATACAAAGGATTATCGTTAATAGTAATGGTATATGTGAATTAAAGCGGATACGCTGTCACAATATTATGACTCGAATATTCAACTTCAAATTTCTGCATAAAACATTTACATTAGCAAACCTTTATTAAACACCCTCAATGAAGAACCTGTTTTTAGTTGTTTTTTTATTGATCAGTAGTTTCGCTATTAGTCAGCCGGCGCCAAAACCTTACGGGCCCTTACCTACAAACAGGCAGTTAAAATGGCAGGAAACAGAGATGTATTGCATTATTCATTTCGGGCCGGATACTTATACCGACAAAGAATGGGGTTATGGCGATGAAGATCCGCAAATCGTAAATCCAACACAGTTTAGCGCTATACAAATTGTGGACGCTGCCAAAGCAGGTGGTTTTAAAGGCATTGTGGTGGTTGCCAAGCACCACGACGGCTTTTGTATGTGGCCCACTCAAACAACAGCATATGACATATCAAAAAGTCCCTATAAAAATGGGAGAGGTGATATTTTGGAGGAATACCGTGACGCCTGCAATCAATTAGGTATAAAAATGGGCGTTTATTGCTCGCCCTGGGACAGGAACAATGCACTTTACGGTAAGCCTGAATATGTTACCGGTGTGTATCGTAAACAGCTGGAAGAATTATATACACATTACGGGCCCATCTTCATCTCCTGGTTCGACGGCGCTAATGGCGGCGACGGCTATTATGGCGGTGCACGCGAAGTACGAAAAATTGACCGCTCAACTTATTATGGATGGGACACTACCTGGGCCATTCCCCGTAAGCTGGCACCAGACGCAGTTTTGTTTGGTGATGTTGGCCCGGATGTGCGATGGGTGGGTAATGAGAACGGCCGGGCAGGTGAAACTTGCTGGGAAGCTTATACACCTCATGCGCCGAACCCTGGTAAAACGCCCGGCAACGGTTATACAAAAGATTTTGAAGGAACACAGGGCCAGCGCCATGGGAAATACTGGATGCCTGCTGAATGTGATGTGTCATTACGACCCGGTTGGTTTTATCACAAAGACCAGGATGACAAGATAAAATCGCCGGATTCTTTACTGAGGCTTTATTACCAAAGCGTAGGCCGGGGCGCCTGCCTTGACCTCGGGCTATCTCCAGACAAGCGGGGACTGCTGTTTGACAATGATGTGAATTCTTTAAAAAAGTTCGGCGGGATATTAAAGGAAACGTTTGCGGTTAATCTGGCTAAAGGGGCTACGCTTATGCCAAGTAATGTGCGTGGAGGAAATAAAACTAAATTTGGCCCACAAAATTTGACAGACAATAACCGTTACAGCTATTGGGCAACTGATGACACTGTGACAACCCCGCAACTTATTGTTAACCTGCACCGGAAAAAGATATTTAACGTGATAAGGCTGCGGGAAAATATTAAGCTTGGGCAGCGCATCGAGGCTGTAGCAGTTGATGCCTGGACCGATGGCAAGTGGGCGCAAATTGCTTTGGCCACAAGTATTGGCGGTAACAGACTGATCCGCCTGCCTGAAAATGTTACCGCAAGCAAAGTCAGATTAAGAATAACTCAGTCACCGGTCTGTATTGCTTTAAGTGATTTTGGATTATTTAAGGAACCGAATAAAATTTAAGTAAAAATTCAATACCAATGAGAAAAATATCAAAAATCGTCATAAATCTTATACTGATAATCGTCTCAATTAAAGTTTCCGCACAGGATAATGCTTTATATGACACTACGGCGAAACCTCAATTAATTTCAAAACAATTTGGTTTCACCGAAGGTGCTTCGGTTGATAAAAAGGGAAACGTTTTTTTTACCGATCAGCCTAATAATAAAATTTGGGAGTACAGCACAGATGGAAAATTATCAGTCTTTTTAGATAGTGCAGGCCGGTCTAACGGGATGTATTTTGATAAAAAAGGAAACCTGGTTACCTGTGCTGATGAGCATGATCAGCTGTGGTCCATCAGTCCCTCCAAAAAAATAAGTGTTTTACTAAAGGATTTCAATGGTCATTTAATGAATGGCCCGAATGATATCTGGATAGATGCAAAAGGTGGTATCTATATGACCGATCCTTATTATCAGCGCCCCTGGTGGACAAGGACAAAGCCCGACCTTGAGGGGCAGAAGGTTTATTAT
>JAQNCM010000439.1 GCA_029237615.1 Mucilaginibacter sp. | reverse complement strand
TTGCTGTGATAGCCCCTATGCAGATATTAATTATGCAGGTTGCCAGAGGTGCAGAAATGCTGGCTTCGTCTGTATTACAGGCAACATCAAATTTCGGAAACGCTTTAGGGGCCTATTTAGGCGGATTACCTATTGCGGCCGGCTTTGGTTATACCTCGCCGGAGTACGTGGGCTGCGCCCTGGCCTTTTGCGGATTGCTTTTTTGTTTGATTTTATGGAGCCGAAATAAAAAGCCAATACCTGAACCTGTCCCCCAACGTATATAATCCTCTTAATGAAAGCGGTTTGGCTGACAAGCAGCATGAAGCACGAAAATCACTACCAATTTACCCCTCCCCTATATTTAATAACCTGTTTACCGTAGCTAAACCGATGTTAAGCATCGTGCTGATCTGCCGCTGGCTGTGGCCCTGTGCAACAAGTTCGGTTACCCGTGCTTTCAGCAGTTCCCTTTCGCGGGCAGAGGGCTTGAGCAGATGAGCGCCTTCGCGGGCATAGCCAACAAACTCATACTTTAAAAAGTTGAGCGGCTTTATAATGCGAAACAAGCACACGTTGTCTTCGCCGTATACTTCGTGAGTGGTACGCTGTTTTACCTGTTTTAAATAGCGGAGGCCGGGGTCGCCCGAGCTTTGGCCGATGGCAAAGGCACTGTCGCAAAAGTTGATGAGCATCTTACTCCCTTGCAGATCATTGCGCGTTATTGGTTTTGCAGGATTGCGTTTGGGTGTGTGTGCCAGCACGAGTATGGAAAGCTGGTATTTGGTTTTAAGCGCCTTTAAATGTTTCATCAGGGGCAGGGCGTCGCTTGCGCGCTCGGTTCCGCTGCGCAGGCAGGTAATGTTATCAATGATCACCACATCGGCCCCGGTACTTTTTATGGCATATTCAATGGCGCCGTTCATATACTCGTCGTATGTTTTAAAGTTGTAGGGCATATCGGCAGCCGGGTTAAACTCGGCCCGGTAAAAACCCTTGTTAAAATTATAGGTAACCTCGTTGTGGGTATACCGCGCCTGAAACTGCTTGCCCGACAGCTCAAAATCAAGGTACACCACGTTGGCCTGATCCGACTCTAAACCAAATGGCGCCAGCTGCTCCCTGCCGGCCAGGCTATTGCCCAGTTGCACTGCCAGCACAGATTTACCGGCGTTGGTATCGGCAAACAAAATACACAGCTCGCCCTCGTACCAAAACTCGCCGAAAAGCATTTTCGGCCGGGGCGTATTTTTCTCCTTTTCCATCCACTGGTTGGCGGAATAAATGCTGAACAGGTTTTTGCCGGGGTCCGACTCCGGAACGTGGCCAAACTTGCCGGCTTTTTTAGCGCGGCTGGTAAAATCCCGCGCTTCGGAGCGGATCATTTCAATTAACAAGGGGCGGTCGGAGGTGTGGTACATGGGAGTAAAGTTGGGTTAGGATAATTTTTAAGATTTAATCAAATTTGATCACAAACGAATACGAGGAGTTAAAAGGGGTGTCATGGCGCCCACCCGCTGACCCATGTGTGTGTGGGCGCTTCACGATGTTTTTGTTCGCAGGCCGGGTAGTGAATAACAAATATAAATAGTATACCTGATTAAAGTGGTGACATTGTTTTGTCAGTACTGGTGCAACAACTGTATAGTTATAATTTGCAATGACTGCGGCGGCGATGAGTCATAAACCGGAAACCAGCAACCTGCCACTCCTAAACTGCCGCTGCCAGCTAAAAACCGGCTGCCGGTAGATTGCAACTACGGATTAGCTATATCGCATTGTCATTGCGAGCGCAGCGCGGCAATCGCGAGCTATGCACAGCCACTTTGTATGGTATGCGATTGCTTCGTACCCCGCAATGACAAGGTGGTGAGGATTTTTACTTATTGTCATTGCGAACGCAGCGCGGCAATCGCAAACTTTGCAGAACCGTTTTGCCGAGTTGCCCTGCATAGCATGCGATTGCTTCGTCCCTCGCAATGACAAGCGGGCGTTGTCATTGCGAACGCAGCGCGGCAATCGCGAGCTATGCATAGCCGCTTTGTAAGGCATACAATTGCTTCGTGCCTCGCAATGACATGGTGGTGAGGATTTTTACTTATTGTCATAGCGAACGCAGCGCGGCAATCGCAAACTTTGCAGAACCGTTTTGCCGAGTTGCCCTGTATAGCATGCGATTGCTTTGTGCCTCGCAATGACATGGTGGTGAGGATTTTTACTTATTGTCATTGCGAACGCAGCGCGGCAATCGCAAACTTTGCAGAACCGTTTTGCCGAGTTGCCCTGTATAGCATGCGATTGCTTCGTGCCTCGCAATGACATGGTGGTGAGGATTTTTACTTATTGTCATTGCGAGCGCAGCGCGACAATCGCGAACTTGGCACAGCCGCCCTGTATAGCATGCGATTGCTTCGTACGCAATGACAAGGTATTGATTGTTAATTATTTAATGGTGGAGATTCAATAACTTGTTGACGGTTTGTTTTGAGGACAATTTCAACGATCAGATCTTATCGATCGATTTCCTGGGTTTTCTTTCTGTGGCTTTGAATTGGCTTGGCGTTAAGCCTGTAATACTTTTAAACTGGGCAGACAGATGTGCGCTGCTGCTATAGCCCATTTGGTAAGCAATTTCGTTCAGATTTAGTTCGCCATATTGAAGCAGCTCTTTTATTTTTTCGACCTTTTGCCGTATAATAAAACTTTCGATAGTGGTGTCCTGTGAATTGGAAAATAACCGGCTTAAATAGGCATAATCCTTTCCAAGCCGGTTTGCAATGAAATCAGAATAGGAAATCCTTGTTTCTGATAAGTCGGAATGATGCACCAGTTCGATGATGATATTCTTAATTGCCTCCACCGTTTTGTCTGATTCCTTGTTGATGAGTTCAAACCCCGGCACTTTTAAGGCAGCAGCTATCAGTTGCAATTGTTCCTCATTGGGCTCAGGCACTATTTCCGCCCGGCCTAAAGCAATCTGTTTTACCGTAAAACCCAGGCTTTCCAGTTGCTGGCGGACAATCATCTGGCAGCGGTCACAGACCATGTTCCTGATAGCTATCAGCATTATTTCATACTTTTTCTTCCCCAATAAAAATAAGCAATTGACACCGGAATAAAAAACAGGTTTAACCAGGTTTGATAGTTCCATTTAAACCCATCATTTGTCATTTGCATTCCGCCGGTATGCGCTTTAGGGATCCAGTGCAAGGCAGCAAAAGAATAATCCAGGAACAGGGAGGTAACGAAGATGCTCACTACTAAAATGGCCAGTAAATACCACATGGTTCTGTTGCCGTAATATTTGCGGAACACCATCAGCATTGGAATGGTAACCAGGTCGGAAAGTATAAAGGCGATCACGCCGCCAAAGGATATGCCTCCCTGCCATAATACGGCTGCCATAACAATATTACCTACCGAACAAACAAAAGCGAAGATGGCGATCAGGATGCCAATAATTGCATTCCAGCTTAGCACCAGGAAATGTGGCAATGAGCTGTTCCCGGTCAGAAACAAACCTTTCCAAAAGGCATCGGGCACCAATACCATTAAAACAGATGCAACTACCAGCCCGATCAGGATATCCTTACCTACCATTGTCACATCCATATAGTAATGGCCGCTGGCTGTTTTTAGTTTAGTAAACAAACCGGATTTATGTGAATGTTCCTCCTTGTTGTCCATTTTCATCTCATGGTGGCAGCAGGAACTTTCCATGTGATGATGTGCATGGGGATCATCCGATGTTTTATTCTCGGATGCTTCGATGTGTTCTTTGGCCTCGTTTTTTACTTTGACAGGAAAAAACCGGCTTATGAGTATCGCAGATATAATTATAAAAAACAACCCTCCTATTACTTCGCCGCCAAAAAACGCCCAGCCTAACAAGGATACGATCACGATAAATATTTCGAACACCAAATTGGTGCTGGCCACCATAAAGGCAACTGCGTTTGACCAGGTTGACCCTTTGATCATTAATGTACGCGCCATTGATGCGGCAGCATAAGAACAGGAAGATGAAATTGCACCGAACAGCGTGGACAGCCCGATAGCCGTTACAGAGTTTTTACCTAACCTGGCCGAAATACTTTCGGTAGATACAAATGCACGAATCAGGGATGAGAGAATAAAACCCAGCGCCAGGCCCCAGTAGATATCCCAAACCATGTGGGCCAGTTCATATAATATTTTTGTTATTACCGTCATGATTGAATTCATTTAATGTAATACAAATTTATCGCGGTCCGGATTGCTAAATTTATAGTTTACCGTATTTTATTTACAGGATTATGCTATCATGATTTAGATTTAGCTGTGAACGTCTGAACCATGATTTGCGGGATTAAAAGATTTCAACGATGTTGCCCCGCTATCTTTAATCTTTAAGTCAGTTAAATACTGGTTCAGACAAAGAATGGCAGACGTCTGAACCGTGATTTGTTGGATTAAAGGACTTCCATGATTTTGCCGGGCTGTGCTTAAATCATCGAGTCAGTTAAATCCCGGTTCAGACAAAAGGAAGCATATAGCCCTGTTCCTTAGGATTGCCATTCCCGAAACAAGTTCGGGAATGGTTGTTCCTTGCAATGACTTGTTGGCGAGCAGTTTTGTTACACCGTATGCCAGGTAGGTTTTTTAATTATTAAAGTAACATCAGTGATGCCACTACTTTCGCGGCATTTTTGTCTTTAATGTCATTGGCAAAGGGTGCTGTAGAAGTATTAATCCTAACGTTAACGATCTTGTTAGTTTTGAGCTTTGCTATTTGATCTTTATTAAGCGGATATGAAACCTGGATTCCCTCTGCCTGACTTCCGATTAATCATTTGGCGCCACAGCCTGTACACGTAATCTTATACT
>JAQNCM010000578.1 GCA_029237615.1 Mucilaginibacter sp. | reverse complement strand
CAATTTCCTAATACCCACAGGATTCATGATTCCCCACATCAGCATCTGCGTCTGCACCTACAAGCGTCCGGCTCTGCTCGAACGTTGTCTCCTTTCCATTGCATCGCAGCGAACGGAAAACCGGTTCACCTACTCTGTGGTGGTGGCTGACAACGATGACGCAGAGAGCGCACGGGAGACGGTGGCCCGCGTGGCGGCTGGATGGCCTGTCACCATTGAGTACTGCGCTGAGCCGCAGCAGAACATCGCGCGCACGCGAAACCGGGCCGTACGTCAGGCCAGCGGTGACTACGTGGCCTTTCTCGACGACGACGAGTTCACCCACCCCGACTGGCTCGTGATGCTCTATCGTACCCTTGAAGAGTACAGGGCTGACGCCGTGTTGGGTCCGGTCCATCCTTACTTCGAGCCGACGACACCGCGCTGGGTCATCGAAGGCGGTTTCTATGATCGCCCCGTCCTGGCGACTGGCACGCGGCTTGCTTGGCTCAAATGCCGCACCGGCAACGTGCTCCTCCGCCGAGAGGTGTTTGGCGAAGAAGCCGAGCCCTTTGATCCCGCGTGCCTCTCCGGCGAAGACCAGGAGTTCTTCCGCCGAAAGAGTGAGGCCGGTTACGCCTTTGTCTGGTGCCATGAGGCCGGTGCGCGGGAGGCGGTTCCACCCTCACGCTGGCGGCGCGGCTTCTTGGTGCGTCGCGCTCTCTTCCGCGGTATCTTCGCCCAACGCAATCATGGATTGCAGCCCTGGCGGCTGGTGCAGGCGCTGATCTCCACGCCGCTTTATGCGTTGCTGTTGCCGGTCGCGCTACCGCTGGGACAGGCGCGGTTCATGCGGTGTGTCTTCAAGCTGTCGTACCACGCCGGCCGGCTGCTCGGTTTTCTGGGAGTCAACCCGATTCGTCAGGCATATGTTGTCGACTAAGTACTCTCACCATCAGTTCCCGAAGGTCGCTTTCGGCATGCGGAGAGGTCGCTGTTGGAAAAGCAGCGGCCGGCTCGCCGGCCGCGATGGTTTGCGCCATCCGGAGGTTCAAATCCTACCCCTCTCCGCCACACTTCCTGCAGGCAGGGTTCGCCCGAGGTCTCGATGATCATCTCCGGCTGTTCCCTCCGGGTGAGTGGGCGTCTGCTGCGCATGGCGCGTGTCGACGCAGAGAAGTTTCTCTTCCTCGAGTCAGACCCTGACGAAGCCATCGCGGCCCTGCGCGAATCGCACAAACGAGTCGATCTGTTCACGTTCCAGCAGCGGCTGCCCGAGACCACGCCGA
Source organism: Mucilaginibacter sp. (assembly GCA_029237615.1). Taxonomy (GTDB): domain Bacteria; phylum Bacteroidota; class Bacteroidia; order Sphingobacteriales; family Sphingobacteriaceae; genus Mucilaginibacter. The sequence continues at coordinate 1,263 of JAQNCM010000578.1, read as the reverse complement.
AGTATTCGTACCCGATGGAGTGGGACAATTTTGCTGCGATTCCGCTGACGACGTTCGATCACTGGTGGAACCAGCAACTCGGCTTCAAGGCACGCAACAAGGCAAAGCAGGCGGGGAAGAAGGGTGTCGTGATCAGAGCGGTGGCATTCGATCGCGCGCTGACGGCCAGCATCTGCGAGATCTATAACGAATGCCCGGTACGGCAAGGGCGCCCCTTCCGGCACTATGGCAAAGACCATGAAACCGTGCACCGCGAGGCGGCCACCTATCTCGATCGCAGCGTCTTCTTCGGCGCGTTTTCTCAGGACAAGCTCATCGGGTTCATCAAGTTGGTGGTCGACGATTCAGGTACCCAGGCGGGACTGATGAATATCGTCGCGCTGATCAGGCAGCGTGATAAGGCGCCGGCTAACGCGCTCGTTGCAGAGGCGGTGCGGGAGTGCACGGCGCGCGGGATTCGGTTTCTCACGTATGCAAATTTCGCCTATGGCAAGAAGCAGAGCGACTCATTGAGTGACTTCAAGGAACGCAACGGGTTCGTGCGGATGAATGTCCCTCGGTATTACGTGCCACTGACGCCGCTTGGAGCCACGGCCCTGAGGCTGCGCCTGCACCGGCGCCTGTCCGAGCGCGTACCGGAGTCGGTTGCGGTTCGTGTGCGCGAACTGCGCGAATCCTGGTACCGGTGGCGCTTTGCCAGCACCGCGGAGGTCTCCTAAGCCATGCCTGGCCTGGTGGGGATCATCACGAAGCGGCCGGCAGCCTGGGCGAATGCCGAGCTCCGACGCATGCTAGCGACAATGAAGCACGGAGCGCAGCTCCAGAGCGGTACGTTTGCCGAGGCAAGCATCGGCTTGTACGCCGGGTGGACCGCCCGAAGGGGATCGTTTTCCGCAGAGATGCCGCTCGACAGCGAGGATGAGCAGCGGACGCTGCTCTTTTCAGGGGAGGAGTATCCGGATCCTGCTGTCCGTGAGCGCTTCAAGGCACGCGATCAGCGAGTGGGAGCGCAGGCAAAGACGGGATCGGCACATTACCTGCTCCATGTCGCCGCCGAGGATCCACGATTTCCTGCGACTCTCAACGGACAATTCCACGGCGTATGGATCGACCGAACGGCGCAGGAAGCGATGCTCTTCAACGATCGCTATAGCATGCACCGGATCTACTACTACGAGACGCCCGAGGCGTTCTACTTCGCAGCGGAGGCGAAGGCGATTCTGGCGGTCAGACCAGAAACGCGAACGCCCGACCAGCAGGGGC
>JAQNCM010000443.1 GCA_029237615.1 Mucilaginibacter sp. | reverse complement strand
AAAAGGCAAAATAAAACGTACAACATCAGGGATTCCCCGGTAGTCACCCACCCGAGTACTAGTCTAACGATCACCAGCTTATCTATGGGAGGGAGAGCGGACGGGATCCCGAGTTCTCTGATGAGTCTCCTTCTTGAGTGCAAAGGATGCCGAATATGGAAGCTCGTGAGCCATAACATGGGAAACGGAGTCCAAAAAATGGGATGCAATTGAGGGCAGAAAGAGTGACCTCCTGCAACCCAAAATCGAACCCTGAATTGACGAAGTCATGTGACATGCGAACGGTAAGGGCATCTAGCACCCAGCTAGCTAAAACGCTAGCCGAAGAGCTGCCGTTACGGAGATAGTGCTCAGAAAGTACCTAGGTAAGGTACCTTCCAGCTTACCTTCCCAGCTTGTAAGCGCTCAGTTGATGCATGTGGTTGGTCCAGAAAGTGGCTGAGTTGGTTCCCTTTCCCACAACATTGCACGCGACCCCAGTATGCTGTTGGACGCCAGTCCAGTGTAGTCTTGCTCCAGATTAAGAGGAGGCGTGAGGCATTTAGCTCGCCTCTCCCCCACCCTTTTTCACCCGACGGGCGTCGCTCTATTTTGAGACGCCAAAATCCAGCAGCTACCGGTCTGCCGGTTAGGTCCCGGCGCAAATGATCCACGCATCGCTTATAGTTAACTCGGTCGCGCACTCGAGACGATGAATATACTCTTACGATTGCGAAAGAAGGGCAAGGCTGCGCCCAATCCGCCGCAAGAAACGACCCAAAACCCGAACGCCTAATCCTCTGTCCAAGAGTCCCCCGATCCCCTCGTTCCCGGACGGCGTAAAGGTTCTGCACGACTGCCCGGACGCTACGATCGACATCTGCTTTGTCCATGGTCTGACCGGGGACCGGGAGAGCACCTGGACTGCCCATGGGCAATCCACGCCCTGGCCAAAGAGCCTCCTCCCGCCGAGACTCAGTAGGGCTCGCATACTCACATACGGCTACGACGCATATGTCATACGAAAGGGCGTTGCAAGTTCGAACCGGCTGATTGACCATGCTACAAACCTTCTACACGATCTGACGACAGACAGAAGGAGCAGCAATGCATCATTTCGTCCTCTTATCTTCATCGCCCACAGCCTGGGCGGCCTCGTTTGTAAGAAGGCTATCTTACTCTCGCGAGGTGCCGTCGATAGTCACCTCCAGGGCGTATTCCATTGTACCAGGGGCATTGTATTCATGGGCACACCTCACAAGGGAGCCAAAATGGCCGACTGGGTTAAGGTCCAAGCTTGGGCGCTTGACCTCGTAAAGTCCATCAACAAGTCATTGTTGGAAAGCTTAGAAACAGACGATCAGCTCCTTGAGTCCATCCAAGTCGACTTCTGGACAATGGTACGAGGGCTGCGTGAGGGCGGCAGGCGTTTTGAGGTAGCCTGCTTCTTTGAGGAATTGCCTTTGCCTGTGGTCGGGAAAGTCGTGTCGAAGGAATCGGCCATCCTTGAGGGTTATGATGCCTTCAGTATCCACGCCAATCACAGCGACATGGTCAAGTTTGCCTCTGGAGAGGAGAACGGATTCAAGAGGCTGCTAGGAGTGCTAGACCGATGGGGGTCACAGGTCGGTGAGGAGAACTAGCAGATTGCCTTTGAAAGAATAAGCTATTAGGCTAATCTGCTCCGAAGGCCAAATCCTACCACAAACTGCGCAAGATTGCCTCAAATCGCTAGCCTTCCCGAAAATGCGGGATCGATCAGACAATATTAACAGCGCCGTTGCGGGGACATGCGAGTGGCTGCTTCGACATGAAACGTATAGGACCTGGACCGCTAGCGATCGAGGCCTGCTCTGGATCAAGGGAAAGCCGGGTTCTGGGAAGTCGACACTGCTGAAATACGGTGTCGATAATCACGGAGGTAGAGACAGCGACCTTGTTCTCGCATTTTTCTTCCATGATCGCGGCCATAAGCTCCAAAGGACTCCTCTTGGCCTCTTCCGCTGCCTCCTTCATCAGATCCTTGGACGGGCACCTCATGCGCTGCCGGACCTCATCGATACCTTTGAAAATAGGTGCAAGGAGCTTGGCAAGCCGGGTGAAGACTGGCAGTGGCATGAGGAGGAACTGGGACGCTTCTTCAAGTCATCCCTTCTGAATGTTCTGGAGACTCAGTCAGTCTGGTTGTATGTCGACGCGTTGGACGAATGTGGTAAAGATAATGCGGTCAAGCTCGTCGACATGTTCAAGTCCTTGCTGAAGAGTCTTCCACACCGGTTCGCTAGCCCCAGACAGTTTCGCATCTGCTTCTCCTGTCGTTACTACCCAATACTGGATCTGGACGCTATGTTCGAGATATGCCTCGAGCATGAAAATCGCGAAGATATTTCGACTTTCGTAGATGCCCGGCTCAGTGCGTTCCGTGCGCGAACCTCATCTACGATTCCGGCATTGATTAAGGAACGTGCCTCCGGCGTTTTTCTGTGGGCGCGTCTCGTGGTGACGCAAGTCCTAGACCTGGAGCGTGACGGTGCGGGATTAAAACAGATGGAAGAAACAGTCCGTTCTAAATCTCCAGGCCTCGATAAACTATACCGACGACTCATTCGGAACATGGAACCGGCCTCTCTAAAACTAATCCAATGGATTTGCTTCGCCACGCGACCCTTGTCGATAGAAGAGTTACGGTGGGCCATGGTTATTGAGGTCGATTGCTCACACCGGTCATTACAGGCATGCCAGAGTGCAGAAGCCATACCCAACAGTGACCGGATGAAGAGGCAAATTCAGACACTCAGCCGAGGTCTTGCCGAGGTCACCGGTACGCAGGATGTCCAATTCATCCACCAGTCTGTCAAGGACTTCTTCGTCGAGAAAGGCCTGTCAGCTCTGAGCGGCGGCATGACGTCGACGAAGGCCAAAATTGAAGCACATCTTCGGCTCTCCGGGATTTGCCTACGCTATCTGTCGATGCAGGAGATCGGCCGGGCAACAAGCTATAATCACACCGACTACCCCTTCTTGCGTTACGCTACATTCTCGTGGGTGGCGCATACTAAGCAGGGCGATGCCACAAGCGTTCCTCAAGGGGATTTTCTAATGTTGTTTGCTTGGCCAACCAACTCTATTATGGAGTCTTGGGTGCGTGTTTACGAGGAATTAGATCCTTGGTCTGCGGACTGCCCACCAAAAGGGACTGGCGTGGTACACGTTATGTCGAAATATGGAATCTTCGGGCTGTTAACGGTCATTTTGCAAACGGCACATCAAACTACTCTAGATATCGACGCGAGCGATGACTCTGGCCGCACGCCGCTGTCATGGGCTGCCGAAAAAGGGCATCTGTATTGAAACTGCTACTTGCCGCAGGAAAGGTTGATATTAATTCGGTGGACAAATATGGCAACGCACCACTATCGCAGGCGGCCTCGAACGGGCACGAGGTTGTCATAGAACTGCTACTGGCGACAGGGAAGGTCAATATCGACCCGAAGGACGTATTTGGCAAAACGCCGCTATCATACGCAGCCCGCTATGGGCACGAGGTTGTCATAAAACTACTGCTGGCGACAGGGAAGGTCAATATCGATTCGGAGGACAATGATGGCCGAACACCGCTATCATACGCGGCCGAGGAGGGGCACGAGGTTGTCATAGAACTACTGCTGGCGACAGGGAAGGTTGATATTAATTCGAAAGATCCAAAATTTGGCAAAACGCCGCTATCGTGGGCGGCTGGGAGAGGGCGCGAGGCTGTGGTAAAGCTACTACTTGCAACAGGGAAGGTTGATATTGATTCGAAGGATTCTGTAATTGGCCAGACGCCACTATCGTGGGCGGCTGAGAATGGGCACGAGGCTGTGGTAAAACTACTACTTGCAACAGGGAAGGTTGATATTGATTCGAAGGATTCTAGATTTGGCCAGACGCCACTATGGTGGGCGGCTGAGTACGGGCGCGAGGCTGTGGTAAAACTACTACTTGCCACAGGAAAGGTGGATGTTAATTGGAAGGACAAACGTGGCCGGACACTGCTATCTTTGGCCGCCGAGAACGGGCATGTGGCTGTCATGGCTGCACTGTCCGAGCTAAGCTCGAGTTAGGAACCTTAATGAGCAATGGCAAGCCGTATTCAGACCTCGATGATAGTGCGCACCTCCTTAAGGCCTGACTCTCAAGTTTACTACGTAGAATGTTGTGTTCTAATTAACATACTTAGCGGGGTTCTATGAGAACTGCTAGGCCTTGTGAAGAGTGCCCAAGGCTTGTAAAGTGTAGATAAGTCTTGGCGTGTGGATAAGTCTTGAGGATGAGATAACTCTTAGCAACCCGATGTACTCCACAGCCAAATTTTGGTAGGAAGGTACATGGTCTCAATTATAGTGGCCTCTAGTGGGCGCCCACTGTACATACCCTCTATTTCTACGACTTACACCTCAACCCACAGCTTGCACCGTACACCCAGTATTGCAGCCACTCGCGCAGCCAGCCTTGGAGCCAATACTCCAGCCACTCGCGCAGCCAGTATTGCAGCCAGTATTGCAGCCAGCCTTGGAGCCAGTACCGCAGCCAGTACTGGAGCCGGACTTGGAGCCGGACTTGGAGCCGGACTTGGAGCCGGACTTGGAGCCGGACTTGGAGCCGGACTTGGAGCCGGACTTGGAGCCGGACTTGGAGCCGGACTTGGAGCCGGACTAGGAGCCGGACAAGG
>JAQNCM010000174.1 GCA_029237615.1 Mucilaginibacter sp. | reverse complement strand
GCTTTTGATAGTAAGTTTATCGACGAAAAACTATTTGACACTTTTAAACAAGACCGCGGGGGATGTATGAAGATGATTAACGGCTATATCAATTATTTAAGGAAACAAGCGGACAATAAAACTAATCTCTAATCTCCAATCAACTAATCTCAAAACATGCGTAACCTCTGGATATTTATCAGTAAGTACAACGCATTCTTTTTATTCCTTGTTTTTGAGGTTTCGTCACTTATAGTTTTTATAAAATATAACTCTTTCCAGCGGGCTGCTTTTGTTAATTCGTCTAATGATGTTACCGGTGGCTTGTATGCAAGGGTTAACGAATTTTATAGCTACCTATCGTTAAAGGACGTAAATGATAGCCTTGCGCATGAAAATGCCCGCTTACGGAACCAGCTTAAATCGTCTTTTTATGTGGATACCGTAGCTAAGCATAAAGTGGTCGATACGGTATTTAAACAGCAATATGAATATATTGTAGCAAAAGTGATTAATAATTCAGTTAATCGCAGTAATAACTATATTACTATAAACAGGGGCAGTAACCAGGGCATTGCAAAAGGCATGGGAGTAATTTGCGGGTTAGGAATTGTTGGAAAGGTAGTGTATGTTTCTGTGCATTATGCGGTTGTTCAATCCTTGTTGCATAAAAGTTCGCAGTTTAGCGCCATGCTGGCCAGGAACAAAGAAATAGGGTATATTGAATGGGGCGACGATTTAAATCCGCATAAGGGCCTGTTGAAAGATGTATCAAACAATGCACTTCCGAAAGTTGGCGACGAGGTGGTTACTTCCGGCTATTCACTCTTTCCGGAGGGGATCCCTATAGGGAAGATCACTAATTTGCATACCAAGGCAGGTGGTATGTCATTAAATATGGAAGTAGCGTTTGCTGTTGATTACAGCAAACTTCAATATGTTGATGTGGTTGATAATAAATTTGCAACAGAGCAGGCGGGATTGGAGGCTCAGCGAAAAAAGGATGAGTAAAAATATAATCGTTAACCTTTTAAGATTTATAATTTTAGTTTTTATACAGGTTTTTTTACTCAAAAATGTAACCCTGTACAATCTTTCCACGCCTTATTTATATATACTATTCATTTTATTGCTACCATTTGAAACGCCAAATGTGTTGTTGTTTGCACTTGCATTTATAATGGGCTTAACCATAGACGCTTTTTACGATACACCCGGTTTAAACGCTGCTTCATGTGTTTTAATGGCATTTGTGCGTATTTTATTTATTAGCATTACGGTACAAAAGGATGGTTTTGACAATGAACCTGAACCCACTCTCAGCATTATGGGTTTAAGATGGTTCTTTACTTATACATTGGTGCTTACCTTATTTCATCATTTTTTCCTCTTCAACCTTGAAGCTTTCAGCTTTTCTGAACTACAATATACACTAAGTCGTTTTTTATTAAGTTCAGTATTTACTGTGTTTTTAATACTAATTTCAGGTTTAATATTTTTTAGAAGGAAAGAACGTAAATGAATAGTTTTTTTGAACGGCGGTATATAATAGCGGGAATTTTCATAGCTATTATTATTATACTGCTGGCAAGGCTTTTTTATATCCAGATCATCGACCCCCGGTATGCAATTTATGCCAATAACAATGTGAGGAGGCAAAAAATAGTTTATCCCGAACGCGGGCCAATATTAGATCGTAACGGGAAGGTGCTTGTTCAAAATGTGCCCTTTTATGATATAACGGTAATACCGCGCCAGGTTAAGCCATTTGACACCGTAGAGTTTTGCAAATTACTGAAAATAGACAGAGCTGAATTTAACAAGCGTTGGACAAAGGCGATGAAATATTCGCCCAATCTCTCCTCAATTTTTGAGAAGCAGATTTCGGCGCAAAATTACGCCACCGTGCAGGAAAGATTATCCGAGTTCCCTGGCTTTGATTCTTCCCCGAGGTATTTGCGTACCTATCCCGACTCTGTAGCCGCACAGTTTTTAGGGTACATCGGCGAAGCAACAGACCGGGATATTAAGCGCTCGAAAGGATATTACCGCCCGGGGGACTATATTGGCGTTACCGGCGTGGAGCGGTCATATGAACCGGTTTTGAGAGGTCAGCGCGGTGTGCAAAATTTAATGGTCGACTCACGCGGTAAACCAAAAGGCCATTATGCCAACGGCCTATTTGATACGGCAGCCGTAGCGGGTCAGCGTTTAACCTCTTCGCTGGACATCAATATTCAAAAACTAGGTGAAAAGTTAATGGAAAACAAGTTGGGTAGTATAGTTGCCATTGAACCTTCCACAGGCGAGATATTGTGCTATGTAAGCAGCCCGACCTATGACCCTAACCTTATGGTAGGACGTGAGCGCGGTAATAACACCGCCAAAATTTACGCCAACGTATATGATCCGTTTTTTATCAGGCCCATACAGGCTAAGTATCCACCCGGCTCTTCTTTTAAACCGTTAAGCGCACTTATCGCATTACAGGAAGGTGTAATTACCCCTTCTACCACTTATTATTGTCCGGGGTATTATTATGCGGGTAATCAAAGAATTCCGTGTAATAAAGGTGAATCGCATGGTCTCGTAAATTTAAGCAGTGCGGTAGCCCATTCGTGCAACGGATTTTTTTGCATGGTTTTTCAAAGGCTGCTGGACCATAACGGAGCAAAACAAACCGAAGCTAGTTTTACCAATTGGCGTGCCAACGTAAACAAATTTGGATTGGGCTCTAAACTCGGGCTGGATATGCCCGCAGAAGGAAGAGGCAACGTGCCTACGCCTTTGCATTATGATAATATATACAAACGGGGCAGGTGGCGTTCAAGCACCATTATTTCACTCGCTATTGGCCAGGGTGAGCTGGAGGCAACCCCTTTGCAAATGGCCAATCTTGAATGCACTATTGCAAATCATGGTTTTTTTTACAAGCCACATTTAATTAAAGCGATAGGCGCTCAAAACGTCATCAAAAAAGAATATACCGAAAAAAATTATGTTGGGATTGATTCGCAATATTTTGAACCGGTTATAAACGGGATGCAGCAAGTTGTTGATAACGGTACAGCAGTAAGATCCAAGATACCAGGTATTGTAATGTGCGGTAAAACCGGAACAGCGCAAAATCCTCACGGTGAAGATCATTCGGTTTTTGTTGCTTTTGCTCCGCGTGATAATCCTAAAATAGCGATTGCCGTTGTGGTTGAAAATTCAGGTGAGGGGGCACATTGGGCTGCTCCGATGGCTAGTTTTATAGTAGAAAAATATCTGAAAGGAAGTATCAGCGCACGTGAATCAGGTATATCTGTCGATTACTTTGAGAAAGCCAACCGCTTGCCGGACACCGCTATTTATTTACATCATAACTTTAATAAGAAAAAAACAATAAAGACGGATAGCCGTAAAAAAACCATACAGGACTCTATAAACAAACAGCTTAAAGGCTTGAAGAGTGTGTCAAATAGCAATAAAAAAGATTCATCATACAAGTTTTTAGCCGCAGCCAAAAAGAGAGATGATAAATAACCAGCGTAGCTTCTTTTTCAATGTAGACTGGGTAACGGTGTTTATCTACCTGGCCCTGTGTACTATTGGCTGGTTTAATATTCATGCAGCTGTTTTTGACGAGAGGCATCCAAGTATTATTGATTTTGGAACCAACTACGGTAAACAATTTTTGTTTATTATCATCTCGATGGTGGTTGGGGCTATTATTTTGTTGCTCGAGAGTCGGTTTATTACTGCATTGTCCCCGGGGTTTTATGGGATTACCCTATTGCTGTTAATGGCCGTATTAGTTGTTGGGCGTAATGTGGGTGGTAACCAGGCCTGGATACCCATAGGAGGGGGATTCAGGTTACAGCCATCAGAATTTGCAAAATTTACCACCTGTTTGTTATTGGCCAGATATTTAAGTGGCGTTAACGTGAAGGTAACGGAATTGCGATCGTTTTTAGTTGCTGGCGCAATAATAGGTGTTCCGATGTTTCTCATCATGCTTCACCCTGATATGGGTTCTACGCTGGTTTTTTTGTCATTTATTTTTGTCTTATACCGGGAAGGGTTATCGCCTTATTTTTTAATAATCGGGGCCTTATTTATAGCGCTTTTTGTGTCGTCAATTTTGTATAGCCCAGTGGCAGTGATCGGGGTAATTGCGGGTTTGTGCTTATTAATAATTTTATTGTATCGTAAAAATAAACGCGTTGTTTTTACTATGCTTACCGGCCTGGCTATTTGCGTGGTATTTGTATTAAGTGTTAAATTTATTTATAATAATGTTTTAAAGCCCCATCAAAAAGTACGTATTGATATTGTTTTGGGCATTAAAAGCGATTTAAAGGGTAAGGGCTATAACGTAAACCAATCAAAAATTGCTATTGGCTCCGGCAAACTTTGGGGCAAAGGTTATCTCAACGGCACACAAACCAAATATTCGTTTGTACCTGAACAAAGTACCGACTTTATTTTTTGCACGGTAGGCGAGGAGTGGGGTTTTGCCGGATCGGCGGTGGTTATCGGGCTTTATTTGTTTTTAGTTTTGCGCATTATCATGCTTGCTGAAAGGCAGCGATCGCCATTTTCACGCATATATGGATATGGGGTGGCATCCATTATATTTTTCCATGTGATGATAAACATTGGCATGACCATAGGTTTGGTTCCCGTAATAGGTATCCCACTGCCATTTATCAGTTATGGAGGATCCTCGTTGTTAAGTTTTACGCTTTTATTATTTGTATTGATAAAGCTCGACTCTAACCGGATGGGTATAGTTTAGGCAGACAGTCGAGTAAATAGGTACAGTGATAAATTGTGAGCGTAGAAATTACTAAAATTCTACCATATCTTATAAATATTAAATATATTTATTGGCCGTAACGGCCCAATTGGCAATTTCTTTTTCCAAACTCAACTTACATCTTATGAAAGCACAGATCCGGATTGTTGTTTTACTCCTCTGCGCAATGCTGGTTGGGCTTTCAACGATGAGCGTAGCCTTAAAAAGCGCTGTTCGTCAAAAAAAAGCACATGCCATTCATCATTATTTGTATGTTGCAGTACCAGGGATACGTGATTACCTTGGATATGGCGGCCATGGTTTGCTTGTGTTTGACATTGATCATCAACATCAGTTCGTAAAAAGGATTAAAACAGCAGGTTTTCATCCGGATAATAAGCCGTCAAATGTTAAGGGCATCGCAGTTAGCATTCCGCTTAACAGCATTTATATAAGTACGATTGAATCGTTACAACGTATTGACCTCACCACCGGAAAAATAATCTGGGAAAAAAAGATTGAAGGAGGTTGCGACCGCATGTCGATATCTCCTGATGGCGAAGTGATGTATCTTCCATCTTTTGAAAATACCGTTTGGAATGTGGTGGATTGCAAGACCGGTAATGTTATTAAAAAGATAACGGGTTTTAAACGGGCTCATAATACGCTTTATGGTTTATCCGGAAATTACGTTTACCTGGATGACCTGGCTTCACCATGGTTAAAAATAGCTGATACAAAAACGCATGACGTTGTTAGTAAAGTTGGGCCGTTTGGAAACTTTATCCGTCCTTTTACCATCAATAGCAAAGAAACCCGTGTTTTTGTGACGGTAGACAGCCTGCTTGGTTTTGAAGTTGGAGATTTAAAAACAGGTAAAAAACTGGATAGGGTATTGGTTGAAGGATGGGGCAAGGGACCGGTAAGGAGGCATGGTAATCCAGCCCATGGTATAGGGCTTACCCCCGACGAAAAAGAAATATGGCTATGTGATGGTTATAATATGCGTTTACACATTTTTAGCGCCGTTGAGCCTTATCAACAATTAACTACCATACCATTGCAGGATATGCCTGGCTGGATCACTTTCAGTTTAGATGGCAAATATGCTTACCCATCAAGCGGGGAGGTTATTGATGCTAAAACCCGTAACATACTTTTAATGCTCAAGGATGAATTTTATAACAGCGTAGGCAGCGAAAAAGTGATAGAGGTTGATTTTAAAGATGGAAAGGCAGTAAAAGCAGGAGATCAGTTTGGGATAGGGCGTTGACATTTCAAACAAGCCATGCCAACAGCACACCTCACCCTAAGCGTAACGTCTTTTCAATAAAGCGTAAAATTTTTCGGTTGTTGCCGGCTTACTGTCCCAGTTGTTTTTTACTACATAATTGGTTTTCAAAAACCGGGATGCTTCCTCAAAAGTGTTAAAACGGTTCAGTATTTCAATAGCTTCACTATAAGCAAGGTTATAACCATTAAATAAATCTTTTACATATAATAACTTATCATTAAGTGTTATAGCCAGCTTAATGTCACTAATTGGTTTTATGTTCAGTTGTTCCGTGGCAGAAGTTGATTTATCCTTCTGTGATGACATTTTTTGATTGATGTTAACCACTTCAGCTTCGGTATCAACACTCGCCGTTTCTTTTTTACCGTTATTGCTAATTGAAGTTAACCCGTCATTTTTAATTAGTTCGGCAGTTTCATTGTCCGCAATTATTATGTCTTCTTTTTTCTCTTCTTTTTCTGGCGATGCTTCTGATTTACTTTCAGCCTGGCGATATTCCTCCTCATCCTCTGTCATAGATGCTTCATCCAAAATGAGCTCATGCCGTATTGTTTCCGGCTCCTCTCTTATAAATGAATAAGTATCTTCGGGGCTTGCCGATTTTAAATCAAATTGCGGAACAGGCTGCTCCATCTCCGGAATAATTATTTCGGGCTCGAGGGGTTTTGATTCATCTTTCAATTTTGTTTCCTGCTTTGCCGCACCGGTTTTCATTTGCTGCACAACAGGCTCAAAAAACTTCTGTTCATAAGTTGTCTCCGGTTTTTCGACAGCAGGCTTGTTGATCCTTTTGTTTTGTAAATTGAGCTTACACAAAATCTCAATGTGATCGGTTAAAAAGTGGGCGTTAGATACAAACAATTCAAGCTCCAGCTCGTTTAAATCCTCATTCATTGTTTGCAGGTAATCATATTGGTCACTAAGCTCTGTTATAATACCACCAATCTTTTTAAAAACTTCCTTTTGCTTCATGTCTCAATATTAGAAATGCTATTCAAAAATAAGATTAAATTCTGATATTTGGTTTTTTTGGAAAGCTAAAAACGGAAAGCGAAACACAGAAATCTGAAAGCCAGAAATCCTTTCAGCTTCTTGAAATCCTTTCATCTTAATTTACATATTTATAAATAAAACGGTTTGGTTTTCAACGAAGATGTTTTTAAAAGAAGAAGTGAGCTTGGCGGAAGCATTGAAGTGGTATGCGGATCCATGTTTTCCGGAAAAACGGAGGAATTAATAAGGAGATTGAACCGTGCAAGAATTGCCAGGCTAAAGGTTGAGATTTTTAGCCCGAAAGCCGATACCCGCTTTACGGAAAATGCGCTGGTTTCACATAATGCAAATTCTATCCCGTCAACCGCTGTCGAAAATGCGTCATCAATATTATTATTGGGCAGCGATGTGCATGTAATAGGCATTGACGAAGCACAGTTTTTTGATGAGGAACTGCCCGATGTATGCAACGTGCTGGCTAATAAGGGAATTAGGGTAATTGTTGCCGGTTTGGATATGGATTTTAAAGGCCGTCCCTTCGGGTCTATGCCAGCTATAATGGCGATGGCAGAATCAGTAACCAAATTACATGCAGTATGTGTAAGGTGCGGTAATCCTGCCTTGTATTCGTACAGGTTAGTGCCCGATGAAAGTAAGGTGTTATTAGGCGAAAAGGAAAGTTACGAGCCAAGATGCCGTATCTGTTATCATTTAACAGACGAAATTTAACCTTAATCACCTATTAAATGGCTATAATCTGATAATCAATTATACATTAATCAGTTGTCCTTATTTAAATCAATAAAATAAAGCGGATACCTAAAACAAAATACATACTTTTAATTGTTATGTTGTTAAAAGATTTTTAAAAGTTTATGGCCAAAAAAATATTGGTTATTGAAGACGATAAGGATATAAGGGATACAATTGTTTATATACTTGAAGAAGAGCAATATGAGGTGATATCCTCTGGCGACTCTAAAATTCTTAAAACGGTGAGTACAATTAGGCCTGACCTTATATTAATGGATAACTGGCTTACAGAATGGAAAAGTGATGCCAATGGTCAGCAGTTAAGCAGGCAATTAAAAACCAACCCGTCAACAAGCCATATCCCGGTTATCATTATTTCGGCAGTAAGCAACATAAAGGAGATTGCTGAAGAAGGCCTTGCTGACTCTTATCTTCAAAAGCCCTTTGACATGGGCGAACTGCTTATTATGGTAAATAAGTTTATTAAAAAAGCTTAAAGCGCCTTAAACAAAGCAATATAATAGATCAAATTCTCCCGCCTTTGACAGGCTGGATTTTTATTTTCTGCACGTATATTGAAATTGCGAAAAAATCAATCTACATTTATAAACCAATTATAAAGAAGAAAATAAATATGAACATGAGGAATCTGTACTTATTACTAACCGGTATATTACTGGTAGGTGTTACTGCATGTAAAAAAGCCCCTTCTGCTAACAGCGGTTCCGGGAACGTTACCGGAAACCCCGCCGGTAAGGATGTCCCGGCCGGGGCAGGCGATGGCGTAACTTTTATTAACTCCGGCACGTCTGCAATATTTAACATATATGCACCCAATAAAAAGTCGGTTGCCTTGCTGGGTGATTTTAACAATTGGACAGCCAGTTCAAAATATGCCATGACAAACTCGGTAGATGGTACACGGTGGTGGATACAGGTAGATAATCTTGATCCGGCTGCAGAATATGCTTACGAATATTTGATAGACGGTAATTTAAAGGTTGCAGATCCTTACAGCCATAAAGTTTTGGACTCTGCAAATGATAAATACATACCGGCATCAGTTTATCCTAATATAAAAGCCTATCCCAATGGAAAAGGTAACGGTATTGTGAGTGATATACAATATAATGCCCCCGCGTATAGCTGGACAACACCTTCGTTTACCCGCCCTGATCCTAAAAACCTGGTGATCTATGAATTACTGGTACGTGATTTTGTTGCAACTCACAGTTATAAAACACTTACCGATACATTAAGTTACCTCGCAAACATGGGGGTAAATGCCATTGAGTTGCTACCCGTAAATGAGTTTGAAGGCAATGATTCATGGGGTTATAACTCCAATTTTATGTTTGCCCTGGATAAATATTATGGAACACCTAATGTTTACAAAGCTTTTATTGATGCATGCCATGCAAAGGGTATCGCTGTGATACAAGACATAGTGCTCGAGGATCAGTTTGGTTCATCGCCTATGGTGCAGATGTATTGGAATGCTGCGGCAAGTGCACCCGCTTCAAATAGCCCCTGGTTTGATGTTTCTATTATGCATCCAGATGGGGTAGGTTACCAGTTAAACCACCAGAGTGCCGCCACCCAGTATTTTACAAAAAATGTGATGAAGTACTGGATGCAGGAATATAAAATTGACGGTTTCAGGTTTGATCAGGCTAAAGGATTTACACAAACCAACTCTGGCAACAGCGAAAGTGCCTGGGCCGCCTATGATGCGGCAAGAATTGCTACCTGGGAAGATTATAATAGTTATATGAAGGGCATTGATCCTAAATTTTATGTGATACTGGAATATTTTGCCGCTAACCAGGAAGAATCAATACTGGCTAACCAGGGAATGATGGTATGGACTAACCTGAGCTCCTCGGGTGAACAGGCTACTATGGGTTATCCGTCTAATCCGTCAAGGGACCTGTCAGGTTTGTTTTATGATGGATATGGCTTTACTGCCCCATATAACCTGGTGGCCTATTTTGAAAGCCATGATGAGGAAAGACTGCAATTTAAAAATGAACAATATGGTAACAGCGCCGGGAGCTATTCTACCAAAGATCTGACTACAGGTTTAAAGCGTGACGAAATGGGTGCCGTGTTCATGTTCTCTTCGCCGGGCCCTAAAATGTTATGGCAGTTTGGCGAGCGCGGATATGATATAAGCATAAATGATGGAACCACTGGCGGACGTTTGGGAGCTAAACCTCCTCACTGGGAATATATGGCTGATCCTAACCGCCATCATTTATACCAGGTGTATGCCCAAATGATAAAAATGAAAACTAAAAACCCTGTGTTTGCTTCAACTCACTTTAGCTACAACCTGGGTGGGAATATAAAAACTATCCAGCTGCTGGACCCGACGGCCAATGTGGAGGTGGTTGGTAATTTTGATGTGCTGCCGCAACCGGCCGCAATTAGTTTTCCATCCACAGGTACCTGGTACGATAATATGACAGGTACAAGTATTAATGTTACCTCGTTACCTTATAATGTTACCCTTATGCCGGGCGAATATCATTTATACAGTAATACTCTTTTAAAACAATAATAAGCACTTAACGGTCAGAAAAAGCACATTTTAGGTTGAATCGCTTTATTAGTATCTGAATTGGCAGTTTCAAGTTGTTCACTTTGAATACCGGTTCAGTGATAAACAAGAAAGTCCCTGCAATTTGCGGGGACTTTCTTGTTAACCATGTTTTAGAAAATTGGATGATCAATTATTTGTCATGCCTTGTTACTAATACCCAATCAACGAGCACGGTAGCTTTCCCTGATTTGATCTGATCCACGGACGTTTGCGGCAATCCAAAATAAGGTTCTGTTACTTTGTTTACTCCCTGTGGATAACCGCCGCCCAATGCAAAGTTAAGGATGACATATTTAGCATTATCATAAGCCCAACGACCATAATGCTCCACCATAGCACGGGTTACGGTATAGGTAACGATCCCATCAACCTTAAAAATAAGGCTATCGGCCGTCCAGTCTACTGTATAAACATGCCATTGCGTTACATCTATTCCCTGTGGAAAATGGTACCTGTAAGCTAAAGGCGTATTGCCAAAGTACCCCGGCCCGTGTAATGCGTTACTAAACCATGTAGGGTTGCCAACGGTTTCCATTACGTCAATCTCTCCGCAATCGGGCCATTTGCCATTGCCCAAAGCCCAAAACGCCGGCCACAGACCTGCACCGCCCGCCATTTTCATGCGTGCTGAAGCAGTGCCATAAGTAAATTCCATTTTTTGGCGGGTATTTATCCGGCCGGATATAAAATCGTATTTCTTATTTTCCTTACTGGTAAAACCCGGCTGATAAATAGCTTTAATAAGCAGCGCGCCATTTTTAGCACCTTGTGCAGCTCTTCCCTTTACAAGGGATAGCGTAGCAGCTGAATCAACATAGGCCTGTTGCTCGTTGTTAACGGTATTGCCTGTAACTTCAACATTCCATTTACTGCGGTCAAGTGTTTTTTCATTAAAGTCCTCAAAAAAAACGGTATCAGTTTTAGGTTGATTTTGTTGCGCTTTTGAAGAATTTACAAATGCAAAAGCTGTTAAAAGTATAAGAGGAATAATTTTCATAGTTTGTTATAATTGATGGGATAAAAGTAAAATTTATGAGCGATGAACCATGTAAAAATTTCAATGCAATTTGTTTCTTTAGGTTTTCGCGGGTACCTGTATCAATCCTCAATTCTTATTTAAGTTACATAAACGACAAGGAATTACCACAAGGTATATGGACAGTTTTTATTGCCGGGAATTTTTGACTAAGCCAGGTCCGCATAAATTCCGATCCTGGTTCTTCGCTGGCAATATGCCCTAACAACACTAATGATAAATTGTTCCCTTTTGCCCTTGCATCGCGTACATACTCTGCAGTCTCCCATTCCTGTATTTCGCCGCAAATCACTACATCAGGTTTTACCTTGGCTATGGATTCTATCTGTCTTCTGCCACCCGCAGCTCCCGGCATTAACAGTACCCGTGTACATTCTTGTTCAGGATCACCCACATATCGTACTTTTTCGATATTCAGCCTGGTTTTTACATGGCCTATTAAGTTTTTTAAAGATGTGGCAGATGGCAATGTGATAATGTTGAGGGCGTTTTGGTCGGCATATTTTTGCCAAACCAATTGCGCCAGTACGCCTGTGGTAACCCCATCAGGAACAAGATGGTGGATGTAATCGTGGTTTCGCCATACGGCTATGTTATGCTGCTTTAACAAATCGGCTTTGTATTGGTAAACATCGTCATTCTGGAGCCACGTTGTATCATCCGCATGATTATAGAAGGTAGGTTCATGCGCCATAATAAAATTGGCCCCTGCGCTTATGGCTTTACGTATAACCGCTACTGTGGCAAACATGGTTGTGACGATGCCCGTTACTTTGATATCGCGGTTGCCGGCCTTTAAAGTATCAACCGTATTGGTTAACACTCCTCCCGGCACTTCTTTTATAAACATGTCCATTATTTGCCCTACCGTATAAGTTTCATCTGCCCTAATAAAAGCGGAGGCGTTACCTGCCAGTGGTGCAGACAACACAATACCGGCTCCGATAACTGCAGTATTGTAAATAAATTTTCTGCGGTTAAAGGCGGTGTAATCATTTGGAAGTTTGTTTCCGGGTGTCATAATTAGTTCGGTTATTTTACGAAATGGTTTAAATGCGCTGATTCTTAAAAATTCAATGATGGGTGTTTTTTATTGAAATCGGTGGCGTCCTGGTATAATTTAGCCGCCTGTAGTAGTTTACCTTCACCAAATAGCTGGCCCATAAAGGTGATACTCGTCGGCCGTCCCTTTTGATTAAAGCCATTTGGCAGTACCACACAAGGGTTGCCTGTTAAATTGGTCATCGATAAATTTTGGCTGAATGATGGGGTGATATACAGATCGAGCCCCTTTAATTTTTCGTACCAGTTTTGAATGAGCAAAGTACGGGCACGGTTGGCCTGGATATATTCAGTAGCAGGTATAAACTGCGATGAGCGGAAAATATTTGGCCATGCATTCTTACCCTGTTGCACCAGCTGGTCATCTTTATGGGATAAAACCAGTTCCTGAAAAGCCGCCCCTGCTTCGGCATCTAACAAAAAAGTCATGGAACCTATTGGCATTTTGGGATATTCAATGGGTACCAGTTCAGCCCCCAGTTCCTTTAATTTAGCCAGCGTAACCGAGTCGTTAGCGTGATTAGCATATTTACGGTCAAAATCCGTCTTTACATAACCTATCTTGTATCCTTTTAACGACTTTACATTACCATTGTAATTAAAGGGTGCCGCAATGGTACTAAGGTCTTTGGGGTCAGTTCCCTGGATAACATTAAAAACAATAGCGGCATCTTCTACGCTCCTGGCAATCGGGCCGAGTTTGTCCATGCTCCAGCTTAAAGCCATGGCACCGTATTTACTTACCCGCCCGAACGATGGACGCAGGCCGGTAGTCCCACATTCGGTGGATGGCGATACGATCGATCCAAGGGTTTCTGAGCCGATTGCAAATGGCAGGCATCCGGCGCTGACAGCAGATGCCGAACCTGCCGATGAACCGCTTGAGCCGCGGGTAATGTCCCATGGATTTTTAGTTTTGCCCCCGAACCATACATCTCCCTGTGCCAGCTCACCCAACGATGTTTTGGCAATTAATATAGCCCCGGCATTTTCCAGCCGGCTTATAACAGTGGCATCAATATTCAATTGCTGATCCTTGTAAGGCGGAGCGCCAAAGGTTGTTTTATAGTCCTTTTGCGCCAGCAAATCTTTCGCGCCAAACGGGATGCCATGCAACATGCCCCGATAATGACCTGCTTTGATTTCAGCATCTGCTTCAGCAGCCTTTGTTAGGGCATGCTCTTCCGTAAATGTGATTACATTAAGCAGTTTGCCGTTATACTTTTTAAGTCTGTCTATAAAGAAATGAGTTAGTTCAACAGATGTAATCTGTTTGGTACGGAGCAATTCAGCCAGCTGCCGTACGGTGTAAAATGCGAGATCATCCCGATTGGCGGGTAAAGATACTTTTTCAATTTTAGCAACGATAAATCCATTTTTAGCGTCGGGGTTCGTAAACCCAACAGGCACAGGATTAAAATTAAGCGCAGGAACTACGTTGTTTGGTATGGCTAATTTACGAAGCTCGACGTAAGAGGCATTAAATTTATCAAGGTTATTCAGCATGGAATCTGCCTGCGCATCGCTGAAGTCTAACCCAATAATTTTCTCCGCTTCCTTTACAATACCGATGGTCGCAGGCGCTGTTTCCAATTTAGCAGTTACGAAGGAACCCAGTATGAAGCTTAAAGCGCAAATAGTAAAAACTGTAATGGTTTTTTGTCTGTTTTTTTTCATTATCGAGGATAAAAGTTTACTAAATCTAATATACAATAGAGTTTAAGGATAACAATAATTTACACTTATATTTACATTACATTCTCTCAACTTGATTGGTAAATAAATGTCATTTCGCTATTTCAGTTGCACAGGTTAAAAGCGACCTAAAGGAATGCTATCGTTAATAAACCTTTTTTAAAACATATTTTATTACTTGATATAAAAGCGACAATTGCTTAACTGCGATTTGTTGTTAGTACAATCCGGGTAAATAATTGAATGCTATGATCAGCAAAAAAGCTTTGTGCTTCCTTTTTGTTTCCACATTACACTCTTGTGGAATCAGGGAAGGTTTAGCGCAAGTTCTGAATATTCCGGGTAAAAGTGCTCAAAGTAACACTATAAATACATCAGTCTCCCTCCCAACTTTAGTCGGCCCACCCAATATCAGTTATCAAACCCCTCAAACCTATACAGCAAATGCACTAATTACGCCTCTATCACCAACAAATACCGGAGGGACGGTGCCGCCGAACATTTACGGACAAGTCTCCACATTTGTGGGCACGGGCGCTGCCGGTTCAACTGATGGCAACGGGACCGGCGCAAGCATATCAGCCCCATTTGGGTTAACTACTGATGGAACCGGAAATATCTATTTGGCAGATTACAATAATAACCTGATCAGAAAAATTACCCCTGCAGGGGTCGTAACTACGCTCGCTGGAATTGCCCAGGTACATGGTTCGGCAGATGGGAGGGCATTAAGCGCAACTTTTGCATTGCCGGCTGGGGTAGCAGCTGATAACGTTGGAAACATATACGTGGCAGATTCATACAATAACCTGGTAAGAAAGATTACGCCCGACGGTATTGTCAGTACCCTTGCAGGATCACCGGGCGTCAGCGGATCTGCCGATGGTATAGGAGCTAACGCAAGCTTTAATTCGCCGGTTGGCATAGCTGTTGATAATTCTGGTATAGTATATGTAGCCGATCAGAATAACAACATGATCAGGGAGATCACTCCCGGTGGCATTGTCACTACTCTGGCGGGGAGCGTTACACATGGATCAGCAGATGGCCAGGGGGCAGCGGCCGGCTTTTATAACCCCGGCGGATTGACGGTAGATGCATCGGGCAATATTCATGTAGCTGATGTATTAAATAATATGATCAGGAAGATCACGCCCCCGGGCCTGGTAACAACCGTTGCAGGGAATACTAACGCGGGGTCAAATGATGGGCAGGGGGTATCCGCCACCTTTAATAATCCTA
Source organism: Mucilaginibacter sp. (assembly GCA_029237615.1). Taxonomy (GTDB): domain Bacteria; phylum Bacteroidota; class Bacteroidia; order Sphingobacteriales; family Sphingobacteriaceae; genus Mucilaginibacter. Next base: position 4,123 of record JAQNCM010000174.1, on the reverse strand, counting down.
ACGGGATAACTATTGATAATGCGGGGACATTATATGTGGCGGATAAGAAAAATAACAAGATCAGAAAAATCACTACCGATGGCACCGTATCAACATTGGCCGGAGATGGCACGGGAGGTTCGGCTGATGGCATTACGAAAAATGCGACATTCAGCTACCCGGGTTCCATATTGTCAGATGGTGCAGGTAATATCTATGTCGGCGACTTTAGTACATTCGTGATCCGGAAAATAGGTGTCACAGGATATACAATAGACAAACCTTTGCCTCCCGGCTTAATTTTTGACGTCAAAACAGGAATTATCAGCGGTACTCCAACGGCCATTTCACCAGCGACAGATTACGTCATCACTGCCTATAATGCAGGTGGCAGCAGCTCTGCAACTGTAAATATTAAAGTAGATGATGTTCAAACTGTTATTTTACCTAAAATCTCTCAAAAGAGCGTTTGCAACGCCGATTTTGATCCGGGCGCTACAGGTTCCGGGCCAATTAATTATAGTAGCAGTAATAGTGCAGTTGCAGCTGTTGTATCGGGTAAAATTCATATAACCGGGCCTGGAATATCAATAATTACTGCTACGGACGGCACCTCAACGGCAAGCGATACTTTAACGGTAATTGGCGCTTTAACACCCTCAATAGTAATATCTCCGGATACAATCGATAATTGCCAGGGCACGCCGGTTACTTACATGGCCAATGTAATTAACGGAGGCAGTAATCCTGCTTATCAGTGGCAGGTTAACGGCAAAAATAGTGGAACTGATAACGCCGTGTTTGCCAGCAGCAATTTGAGCAATAACGATAAAATTACTTGTATACTTACCAGTAATGCCGCATGTGTGACCGGCGTTACTGTAAAATCAAATACAGCAACTTTTATTATTGACCCGCCCATAACAGCCTCAATAACTATTATCTCTACTGCTGAGGGGGCAATTTGCGCGGGTACTCCTGTTAGTTTTATAGCTGAGACGGTAACTGCCGATGCAAGTCCAATCTACCAATGGCAGATTAATAATAAGAATACTGGTAATAATAGTCCGTTATTCAGCAGCAGTAAGCTAACTGATGGCGATCAGATCACTTGTATTATGATCAGCCATGGCAAATGTCTTATTGATACAATGGCAACGTCAAATAGTATAGTTATTAAACTTAGTTTGGCAAGCGTGTGCACTATAGTTATTCCAAATGCTATCACTCCTAATGGGGATGGGATCAATGATCAATGGAATATAGCTGCTTTGCTGAATTATCCTAAATGCACAGTAAGAATTTATAACCGTTATGGTGTTTTGGTTTATAATTCTACCGGTTATTCAAAAGCATGGGATGGAACCTACAATAGCGCCCCTTTGCCTGCCGGCATTTATTATTATGTTATAGATCCCAAAAGCGATCAAAAAGTATTCTCCGGATCTGTGGTCATAATAAGGTGATATAGAGCCGATAAAGAAAAGTGCCAATTATCCGTTACCGCCTGGCCGATAAATATAATAAAGTTTAGGTTTATCGCAACTTCTTTAATAACAGCACGTATTAATGTAATATGAGGGGATATGTTAACATTCCGAAGTCAATTTATTGCAAATATTGCAAGGATTGTGGTGCGCGGCCAGTAATTGCGCCGGTAGAAGATATAGGGTATGTTGTTAAATGTCCTAAAGATAATAGCCATTACCAGACGATGCCTGGTTTAATTGATATTGAAGACTGGAACCGGCACAATACACTTACTTTAACATCTATAGATTATAACATAAGTCCGTTAATGGCCTGGTAACCATCGGAACTGTAACCTTTTTTGGGTTGTGCTGATAAAGATAATGCCATTCAATCCTTTCATCACACCTTTATTTTAGCCGATTACCTGAATGAAATTGTTAAGGAACCTAAGACACTTTGTTGGATTCGATGACCCTGATTTATCCCTCGAAAATAAGCTTTTTAATGCAATTTGTTTATTTGTAGGTGCCAGTGTAGTTATAGGCTTAACAAATAACCTGTTAATAGGACTTCCATTTTATTTAATACTCCTTGAACTGATTATAGGCGGCTTATGCATTTATGCCTTTTACAAGAGCAAATATATTGGTTATAAAGATAGTATGTCTCTTGGTTTCATAACCGCCGGAATGTTATTATTTATTCCGGGCTGGTTTCTTAACGGAGGCATCGAAGGATCCTCCGCATTTTCGGGCGTATTTTTGGTTGTTTTAATCATCATATTGTTAAAACGCAAATACCACGTCATTTATATAGCATTATTAATGCTGGATTTTATGTTGTGTTACTTTTTAGAAAGGCATTTTCCGCAATTAATTATACCGGCTAAAAGTGTTAATCAAAAGGACACCGACCTCTTTTCGTCCTCATTGACTAACATCGTGATAGCAGGTTTGCTGATCGGTTTTGTAAAAAGAAGTCATGAAAAAGACAAAAATAAACTGATCGAAAAAAGTGAAGAGCTTCAATCGTCACAAATAGCGTTATCAAGCGCAAAAGACCAGGCCGAGGGAGCAACTATTGCCAAATCGAACTTTTTGGCCAACATGAGCCATGAAATCAGGACACCTTTAAACGGAATTATCGGCACAGCCCAGCTGTTATCGTTGTCAGAGCTTTCGGCGGAACAACATGAATTACTTCAAACCCTGCAATCAAGCAGTAACCTGCTTATTAATATTATCAGCGATATCCTTGACCTGTCTAAAATTGAAGCGGACAAACTCGCACTTCATCCAAAGCCGGTTAATATCAGGAATTGTATTAAAACCGTATTTGAAATAAGTAAAGCCGGTGTAGCGGTACCCGGTAAAAGGATTGATTTACGTTATACAATTGACGATACTACCGCTGAATACTTAAAAATGGATGAAGGCAGGATTCAGCAAATATTGGTGAACCTGATAGGTAATGCCATTAAGTTTACTGATGAAGGGTTTGTAGCGTTGCATATAACGGCCACTAACGTTGCTGACAATATGCAACAGGTAACTTTTAGCGTAAAAGATACGGGCATAGGCATAAGCGAAGAGGCGTTATCACAGTTATTTAAACCTTTTTCGCAAGTAAATAATACCGCATTAAGAAAATATGGCGGTACCGGCCTGGGGTTATCCATATGTAAGAAGCTGGTTGAAATGATGAACGGTAAAATTTGGGTTGAAAGCAAAGAAACAGAAGGCTCTGTATTTAGTTTTAAAGTGCCCTTGCCAATAGCTTCTATCAGCAAAAAAAATGACGAGCCAGAACTTGTTAATGACGATTATCAATACCGGCCGCTTCATATTCTATTAGCTGAAGACAACAAAATGAACCAGTTTATAGCGGGAAAAACGTTTAAGAAAATCGGTTATTCTATTGATATTGCCGATAACGGCCGGATTGCTATTGAGATGATGGAGCATAATACATATGACCTGATTTTTATGGATATTCAAATGCCTGAGATGGATGGCCTGCAGGCAGCAAGCCGTATTATTAAAATCTATGGTAACAGTGCCCCTCCAATAATAGCAATGACCGCCAACGTATTAAGCGAAGACGAACTGAAATGCAAACAGGCCGGGATGGTAGATTTTGTTAGCAAACCATTCACTATTGAACGCCTGGAGAAAGTAATTCAAAAATGGGCGCTTCAAAAAACAACTATGTCGCCAAAGTCGATAATTTGTAATAATTGAAAAGTACCATAAAATATTAAAAAACCACCATAATTAATGGCAATTAAGTACTTAAAATTGTACCATGGTACAAGATACGCCAATTTATGATATATGTACATTATCTGATTTCAGGCAGCACGAACTACTCATCAGCAGGTTTGCTCCCTATCTGGATCAACATAAAAATCTTAACGCAGCTCACCGGCATACTTTTTATCACCTGGTACTTTTTACAAAAGGCGGGGGCAGCCACAGCATTGATTTTGAAAACTTTACTGTAAAGCCTTACCAGGTATATTTTATGATACCCGGGCAGGTACATTCCTGGAATTTTGAAGGATTTACAGATGGCTACATTATAAATTTTTCTGAAACATTTTTCCAGTCATTTCTCTTAAATCCTATGTATCCGGAAAGTTTTTCATTTTTCAGCGGCGATACCAAATCCG
>JAQNCM010000364.1 GCA_029237615.1 Mucilaginibacter sp. | reverse complement strand
AATTTATGAAGTGTTTTTAGATAAAAACGAATTATTTATCAAAATTTTAGGAAATTATTAATTTATTTCGACTTCAACATAAAAAGTTACAACTTTTCGGAGCGAAAATTGAAATTTGTTACCTATAAATCTATAACCTAAACAAATAAAAAATTATTGGAGCTATTTGAGCCTCTGTATCGCGAAAGCTTCCATTGTCGTCCCGATTGTAATTTCCATGCTTAAAGTTAGCTAAAGCTTTATTATTTTTATTATAAATAAAGTAACTTGGCCTCTTTGACTAATACTATGTTTGACATTTGCTGTGTAGGACATATCACATCTGATAAAGTAGTCACCACTGAAGCCGTTAAATACATGGCGGGCGGTACGGCTTTTTATTTTTCCAATGCGGTTAACAAACTCAACCTTAAATTTTTATTGGTTACAGCCCTTGCCCCGGCCGAAATGCATTATGTAGATGATCTTCGGGCTAAAGCGATTGAAGTAAAGGTGCAGCCAAGTGCACATACAGTTTATTTTGAAAACATATATGCCGAAGACCAGGACCAGCGCGCACAAAATGTATTGCAAAAGGCAGATCCGTTCATCATTGAAGAATTAAATGCCATTGATGCCAAGATCTTTCACCTGGGACCGTTACTGGCGGATGATATCAGCACACCACTGATCAAAATGCTGGCAGCAAAAGCTAGTATAAGCCTGGATGTACAGGGTTATTTACGAAAGGTTGTAAATAAGAAAGTGCACGCGGTTGACTGGCCTGACAAAAGAGAGGCGCTTCAATACGTAGGTATTTTAAAAGCCGATGTTGCCGAGTTACAAGCCTTAACCGGCTGCAGCGCGGTAAAAAATGGCGTGAAAACTTTAGTGGATTGGGGAATAAAGGAAATAGTTATCACTAATGGCAGCCAGGGGTCGTTGATTTATTATGAAGATAGGTTTTACGACATACCCGCTTACAAACCCGAAGTTGTAGCCGATGCTACGGGATGTGGCGATACCTATATGGCCGGATACCTGTACCAGCGTACAAAAGGCACCGATATACAACAAGCGGGAGAGTTTGCTTCAGCCATGGCAGGACTAAAAACCGAAACTTCCGGACCATTTTGGGGAACGGAAGAAGATGTGCTGGAATTTATGTCGACCAACTCATAATACTATTTTTGGAGCACCGTTACGCCCTTTGCTGTAAATCTATTTTTTAAAGATGTGCTGCACTGTGCATCTGTAACCAGGTAGTTGATCATCGACAGCGGACCGAGTTTTATATATGCATCCTGCCCTATTTTTGATGAATCGCAAAGCAGGTAAACGACCTCCGAATTGCGGATATAAGCTTTAGTTATGGTGGCCTCTCTTTCGCTATGGGAAGATAAACCATTTGCTATTGATAAACCATCTATCCCTAAAAATGCTTTCAAAGCATGGTAATTGTCAATATGCTGTATGGCCATATCACCATGTATCGCCTTTCTTTCAGCGTCCAGTTCCCCTCCTATTAAATTTATGCTGATACCTGGCACGTTCATTAACTCCGCGACTACAGGCAGCGAGTTGGTGATGATCTTTAAGTTATTAAGTTGTTTCAAATGGGGGCACATGGTAAAAACGGTACTGCCGCAATCCATAAATATGGTATCGCCATTTTTTACACCGGCCGCAGCTATTTTTCCGATCGCCTGTTTATTAATATCGTTGGCCGATTGTTTTTTATTAAAGGAGGTTAACGGTAAATCGTCTGATCTCATAGCACCTCCATGGGTCCTGATCAAAAAGCCTTCCTTTGACAGATCAAGGAGATCCCTCCTAACCGTTGCCGGAGAGATGCCCAGTTTTTGAGAAATTTCCAATACCGACAAACTTTCAAATTCATCCAATAGCGTTAAAATTTTTTTACTTCTTTCTTGAAAACTCATATAAATAATTTACATTTGATCAAAATTAATCAAAATTATTCAAAATAAATCAATGAACGCTATAAATATTATCAAGGAGGAAACCCTTTCTGATAACTGGTATCTCCTTAAAAAAACAACTTTCAATTACCTTACTAAAAAAGGTGTTTGGGAAACAAGGAACCGCGAAACCTACGATCGCGGCAACGGGGCCACCATACTGTTATATAACAGCCTAATGAAAACGGTTATACTTACCCGGCAATTCCGTTTCCCGACATTTGTTAACGGCAACATAACCGGAATGCTGATTGAAAGCTGTGCAGGCCTGCTGGATCATGACAGCCCGGAAGAAGCCATCAAAAGAGAAACGGAAGAAGAGACCGGCTACGTGATATCGTCCGTAAAAAAAGTTTACGAAGCTTACATGAGCCCCGGTTCGGTTACCGAGCTGCTTTATTTCTTTATAGCGGAGTATACAACTGATATGAAAACAGGCAACGGCGGTGGTATTGAGGAAGAAGAAATTGAAGTGATGGAATTGCCTTTTGATGAGGCGATACACATGATCACAACCGGTGAGATCAGGGACGGGAAAACAATTATGCTTTTACAGCATCTTGCATTATCACAATTGATAAATTAAACTGCTGGATCAGTTTTTAGGAGTTGTAAATAAAAGTGTCAACTTTTTTCAGGGTGAGTCGATGTTCCGGGCGTTCCAAACGTTCCGGGCGTTCCTTCTCAAAAAATGGAACGCTTACTTATTTACCTGCAGCATCCGTAAGTATCCTTTTATTGATCCTTTTTATAAGTTCCGGTCCTTCATAAATAAACCCGGTATAAAGCTGCAGCAGCGATGCGCCGGCATTTAGTTTTTCAATGGCATCTTCAGGCGAATGGATGCCGCCCACGCCTATGATTGGAAATGAGCCTTTTGATTTTTTACTGAGATAAGCGATCACTTCAGTAGCGCGCCGGGTTAAGGGCTTTCCGCTTAAACCGCCTGTTTCATTTTTCACTGCACTGTTTGATATCAGCCCTTCTCTGCTGATAGTAGTGTTAGTTGCGATGATACCTGCAATGCCTGTTTGCTGCACTATTTCAACAATATCATCCAATTGCTCATTCGTTAAATCAGGTGCTATTTTTAATAAGATGGGTCTGCTAATGCCATTTTTAAAATTTCGCTTTTGCAGTGTGTTCAGCAATTCCATTAAAGGTTCCTTTTCCTGAAGGGCACGCAGGCCCGGCGTATTGGGCGAACTTACATTTACTACAAAGTAGTCAACTACATCAAATAAGCGGTCAAAGCATTTTATATAGTCGCTTAATGCGTCTTCGTTGGGTGTAACCTTATTTTTGCCGATGTTGCCGCCAATGATCGATACTTGCTGTCGTTTTTCTGTTTTGCGACGAAAAGCTGCGATCCGTTCGGCAACTACATCTACCCCCATATTGTTAAAACCCATCCGGTTGATCAATGCGCCATCATCAGGCAGCCTGAACATACGCGGCTTCGGATTGCCTGCCTGTGGCAATGGGGTTACCGTTCCCACTTCAACAAAACCAAATCCCATATCAGCCATTTCGCCCATCAGCTCACCATTCTTATCGAATCCCGCTGCCAGACCTACCGGATTTTTAAACTTAAGGCCAAAAACCTCCTTTTCGAGCCGGGGATCTTCAAAATTCCATAGCGCTCTGCTTAACGCAACACCACCCGGAAAGCGGTTAAAACGTTTAAGGTTTGCAGTAACAAAATGATGTACTTTTTCCGGATCGAACTGAAAAAGTATGGGCTTAAGCAAAGAATACATAGCCGCGAAGTTAGTTTTTTTAATCCATAGTCGATAGTTCATAGACCATAGCCGGAAGGTTTTAGCAGACCTCAATTGTAACAGATTAGCTAAAATAGCCCTGTAAAATAAAAAAGAATATATATTAGCGGCAACCAGGTTCATGGCAAAACAAACTGTTGCCGTGGACTATCAATTATAGATCATGGGAATTTTACCACCGACTATAAATTTAATATAATCTATGAAATCAAACACCAACCGCCGTAATTTTTTAAAAAATGCTGGTATCGGCACACTGGCTACACTCGCTTTACCACAAATTGTTTCAGCTGCCACAGTTGGCGAAAGCAGTAAAAAGATTAAACTAAATCAAAACGATGTGATCCTTTTCCAGGGCGATTCTATAACTGATTGGGGGCGTAATCATGCTAAATCGGCACCAAATGAGACCGGCTCATTGGGAACGGGTTATGCATTGTTAACCGCCGGACAACTGTTACTTCAAAACCCGCAGAAAAATCTGCAGATTTACAACAAAGGTATCAGCGGCAACAAGGTTTACCAGCTTGCCGAACGCTGGGATGCCGACTGCCTGGCATTAAAGCCAAACGTTTTGAGTGTCCTTGTTGGTGTAAATGATTATTGGCATACGTTAACCAGCGGTTACACCGGCACCATTGAAAACTACATCTCCGATTACCACAAACTGCTCGACCGTACCAAACAGGCGTTACCCGATGTCAGACTTGTTATTTGTGAGCCCTTTGCAGTAAAAGGCGTTAAAGCTGTGGATGAAAAATGGTATCCAACATTTAACTTGTTCCGAAAAGCTGCCCGCGACATAGCAACTGAATACAACGCAGCGTTTGTCCCGTTTCAGTCGGCTTTCGATAAGGCACTGGAATCAGCTCCCGGGAATTACTGGACCATTGATGGTGTGCACCCGGCCATTCCCGGCGAAGCCTTGATGGCTCGTACATGGATGGAAGCAGTACAAGGTTGAGTAATTGGCCATTATTTCGTTAGGTCATTATGTCATGGCTTTGTTGAAATACGTTGCACAGCATACAATATCGAGTGACTTAATGACCAACGACCTAATGACTTTTCACCTTAAAATCGTATCTTTGCGCCCAAATGATTGCTATTAATAACCTTACGTTCGAGATTGGTGCGCGGGCCCTGTATGATGAAGCCAACTGGCATATAAAACCAGGAGAAAAAATTGGTCTTATCGGTGCAAATGGAACCGGAAAAACTACCCTTTTAAAAATTATTGTCGGTGATTATTCCCCAACATCCGGCACTATTTCAATGGCTAAGGACATTGCCATTGGCTACCTTAACCAGGATCTGCTTTCCTACTCATCGGATAAAAATATATTGCACGTGGCGATGGAAGCCTTTGAGCGCCAAAACCAGCTGCATGATGAGATCGAAAGGCTGCTTCAAAAACTCGAAACGGAATATACTGAAGATCTGCTGCATAAACTAAGCGATAAACAACACGAGTTTGAAGTGCTGGACGGCTATAACATTGAGTACAAAGCCCATGAAATTTTAGCGGGTTTAGGTTTTAGCGAAGCTGATACTCACCGCAAGTTAAGTGAGTTTTCGGGCGGATGGCGCATGCGTGTGATGCTGGCTAAAATATTATTACAGGCACCAGATATTCTATTACTGGATGAGCCTACCAACCACCTGGATTTACCATCCATTGTATGGCTGGAAGATTATCTGAAAGCTTTTGAAGGAGCTATAGTTATCGTATCGCACGACAGGTGGTTTTTGGATAAAGTAATTAACCGTACGGTTGAATCCAGGAAAGGTAAACTTAACGTTTATGCAGGCAATTATACTTTTTACCTGGAAGAAAAGGCACAACGTGAAGAAATACAACGCGGCGAGTTTAAAAACCAGCAATCAAAAATACGCCAGGAGGAACGTTTGATCGAACGCTTCCGCGCAAAAGCATCCAAGGCAAAAATGGCGCAGTCGCGTATTAAAATGCTGGATAAAATGGAGCGTGTGGATGATGTTGATGATGACAACCCATCGGTAAATTTCGCTTTCCGCTTTTCAAAACAGTCTGGCAGACACGTGGTAACTTTGGAGAATATTACCAAAAAGTACCCGGCCATCGATATTTTGACCGGCGCCGAAGCCGTAATTGAAAAGGGAGATAAAATAGCACTGATAGGTGCTAACGGTAAAGGTAAATCAACCCTGCTGCGCATTATTGCCGGGGCTGATAAGGACTTTACAGGCAAAGCGGAAACCGGGCATAATGTTACTCAAACGTTTTTTGCACAGCACCAGCTGGAAGCGCTCCATTTGGAAAATAACGCGTTGCAGGAATTGCAATCCTTCGCTCCAAGACATAGTGAAACCGAGCTGCGTACTATATTAGGTTCGTTTTTATTTACTGGCGACGATGTATTTAAAAAAATAAAAGTATTATCAGGAGGTGAAAAATCGCGGGTTGCTTTGGCAA
>JAQNCM010000587.1 GCA_029237615.1 Mucilaginibacter sp. | reverse complement strand
AAAAGGATTTACAAATTGCGTATAATCCTTTTTCCCCTGTGCTTGGGATAAAAACGCGGAAAATATTAAACCAGCTAATAATATACAGCGGAACAGTTGCCTCATCATAGTTTTATAACCGGATTTATAGATTTTACAAAAAAGAATGATGCAAATTAATGAGTTAATGTGAGTTGGGGATAATATTCTTCTCAAAATAATTATTTAGCCTTTAGCCTTACATAAATCCTCTCAAAAGGAGTCTTTGTGGACAAGGAGAGGACTTTTGTTTCTTTATCAAAAACGTCTTCAAGCCTCACCTAAATCCTCTCCAAAGGAGAGGACTTTTGTTTTAATCAGATAATTTCAAACTTATCCGCATCTTTTAAGAATGGGAACGCCCTGCGTGCTTTAATCACCTCATCAGCAATTATCGAAAACGTATACAGGTCCTCTTCATCGCGTTTATAATATACTACATTGCCGTTAGGGTCGATACAGGTAGAATCGCCGGAATGGTATATTTCATTGCCATCATGCCCCACACGGTTCACACCAATTACATAACATTGGTTCTCAACAGCACGCGCGGGTATCAAGGTACGCCAGTGCAGGGCTCGGCGTTCGGGCCAGTTAGCCACAATCAGCAACACGTCATAGGCTTCATTTACATTCCTGAGCCATACCGGGAAACGCAGGTCATAACAAATTACCGGGCAAATTTTCCATCCTTTTAGTTCAACTATCAGTTTCTTTTTTCCGGGTGTGTAAGTATGGTTCTCTTTTCCGAGGGTAAACAGGTGCCTTTTATTATAACATTCATAGCTGCCATCAGGTCGCATCCATACCAGGCGGTTATAGTGTTTGCCATTTTCTGTAATAATCAGGCTACCGGTAACCACACAGTCATATTGACTGGCTATATTATGCATCCATTGCATGGTTTTACCGTTCATGGGCTCGCCCAATTCAGCAGCATTCATGGTAAAACCGGTACTAAACATTTCGGGCAGAATAATCAGGTCGGTTTTTTCACGTATACCGGATAGTCGTAAAGCTATATTTTGAAGATTTTTATCTATTTTTTCCCAAAAAAGGTACCCCTGAAATAAGGTGATTTTAAGATTATCCATAATATTTTGTTTCGGCATTGACTATTACGTAATACGTCCATTTAAGGTTAAGGATTAAAAGCTATTAATCTATTAACGGCTTCGTCCAGGGTTTCTTGCCTTTTGGCAAAACAAAACCTCAAAATATGATGGTCTGTTCCTTGGGTGTAAAAGGCAGAAGTAGGTATACAAGCTACACCGGCTTCTTTAGTTAATCGCAAAGAAAAATCAGTGTCGTTTTCAACCATCATATGCCCATATTTAACCGACTGAAAATAAGAGCCAAAACACGGCAGTAATTCAAATTGGGTTTGTTCAAGGCCTTTTCTGAAATAGTCGCGCTTTTGTTGAAAAAATTCAGGCAATTCTGTATAAACGCGTTCATTCTTTAAATATTCGGCCATAGCATACTGCATAGCAGAACTAACGCTGAACACCAGGAACTGGTGAACTTTCCTAAATTCCTGCATCAGGAAAGCAGGAGCGAGGCAATAACCAACCTTCCACCCGGTGGCATGAAACAATTTGCCAAACGATGCTACAATAAAGCTGCGTTGCTGCAACTCGGGGTACCGTGCCATGCTGTGATGCGTTTCGCCATCATATATCAGATGCTCATATACTTCATCACTTAATATCAGAATATCCTGGTTCTTTACAATGGCGCTCAGCTGTTCAATATCTTCCTTATGCAGGATAGTTGCCGTGGGATTATGAGGCGAATTGAGGATAATCAGTTTTGTACGGTTATTAATTAACCTTTTAACCATATTCCAGGGAATGCGGTAATCAGGCGGGGAGAGTTCCAGCGATTTAACAATACCGCCCATAAGTTTTATGGCAGGGGCATAACAATCAAAAGCGGGTTCAAATATGATCACTTCATCATTGGGATTTATAACAGCACTAATTGCCGTAAAAATAGCCTGTGTACCGCCGGCGGTTATCGTTATTTCCGTAACCGGATCATATTCACCACCATGCAGTTTTTTAACTTTATTGGCTATTTCTTCCCTGAGCGACATTACCCCGGCCATCGGTGCATATTGATTATGGCCATCCCGCATCGCCTTGCTAATCAATTCAATCAGTTCGGGTGAGCAATCATAGTCCGGAAAACCCTGGGATAAATTAATAGCGCCAACTTCAGTTGCCAAAGCGGACATCGTTGTAAATATAGTGGTCCCTACCTGTGGTAGCTTTGATGTAATAGGATTCATATTGGGTTAAAATTAACGAAATTACCTGACCAACTTATAGTATAGTTTATAATAAGGAGGTATCATTTACTGATTCTCTCCTTATTTAAATCATACCTGGCCGGTTTTTAGCTGTTAAAACTTATAGCTATAGTACCTTAATTTTTATACCTATGTTAACTACAACACCATCCAAAGGGGCATAGATATCTTTAAAAACAGGATTGGTTACTGACCCCGTATAAATGCTTCCCCAGCGGGTTTGGCGCTGATCGGTTAAATTTTCGCCATTGATGAAAATATCAAAATGCTTCCACATCTTTTGTACAAGCAGGCCAAAAGTATAATAGCTTCTGCCGGTTGAGCCGTCTGATAAAAGTTGTTGGCTGGTGTAAAAACCTTCAACTCCCGCCCGAAAACTATTTTCAATTTCATAGGTAACATCGGCACTTATTTTATTTTTAGGGGTTAATGTCTGGGCGAAGGTATTGCCATTAAAATGCTGTTTAGTATCGGTATAGGTATAGCCCAGATAAATACCCAACTCATCTATAAGCACTTTAATATTAGTTTCGGTACCCCTGGTGTTTAAATCGCCGGGGGCATTTATAAACGTGTTGTTTTGCAGGATAAGAGGTTGATTAACCTTTGTATAAAAAAACAATTGATTGATGTTTACTATCGCATCACCCACCACATTATGGTAATTAACATCGCCGTTAGCGCCTAATGATTTTTCTGCATTGGAATGGGTAATGGAGAGTGGTTGTATATATTGATAACCCTGCTGCTCGCTTTGGTCGTTAAATATAGTCGGCATTTTATAACCCAGGCCGCCACCAATTCTGCTGGTCAAATGTTCATCCAATTTAAAAAGCGCGTTTATTCGCGGCAGCAGGAACAAGCCGTCCCGTTGATTATTGGGGGCAGGGATGTTGTAATCTAACCGAAACCCACTTTCTATTGAAAACCATTTGGCTGCTTTATAAGTGTTCTGTATAAATGCCCCTAAGGTATTGATGGTATACCCTAATTGCTGATAGGGATAGGGAAGGGTTAAATAATCTGTCCATAAATCAGTTCCCGCGACCCAGTTAATTTTCCTGCCATTATACACATAGTTTGCTTCAGTATATGAGGAAGTTTGTTTTGCACGAAAATCATAGGTTGGCTCAGCTAACCTGCGGTCAAAATAGCCAATAGTATTTTTTAAATTAAGCTGACTCGCCGAATCTATTTTATGGGTGAATGATAATTGGGTTGAAAGCCGATAGGAAGTATTATGTTCAAAATATTGGTGCATGTTATCCGGGTTTCCATCCACCACCTGCGTGTCGCCACCTAATCTGTTTTCATAAGTTGCATTTACACCCGCCCAACCGGTATTTTTATCATCTATATACAAAAACAACTTGGGATTAACCGAAAAGCGATTGGTTTTGGGTATAGCTGTAAAAACCGTGTTGGCAGGGGAGTAAGCCCCATTATAATTATAGGATGTGAAAACAGTGGTTCCGATATGCTGCCATTTTTGCGCATAATAGGCGCTACCATCAACACCTTTAGCACTATTGCCATTTACTAAAAACGTGAGCTCAGGTTTTACGTCCGGGGTTTTGCTGATGAGGTTTACCAACCCGGCAATGGCGCCGCCGCCATATAAGGTAGATGCGGATCCCTTTATAAATTCAATCTGCTTCAGGTTTAGGGGTGATACCTGCATCAGGCTTAATCCGCCCGAAAATCCTTGGTACAAGGGCATTCCATCCTGCAGTAATTGTGTATACCGGCTGTCAAGGCCCTGGATACGGAAGTTAGCCGTGCTACTTACCGCCGACGTTTGCTGTACCTGTATGCCGGTTGACTCGCCCAGCAGCATTTTAATATCGCCAGGGCGCATGGTTCCTTTTTCGTCCAACTCTTCCTGCGGCAATGCCTCAATACGGGTGGGTATATCCTTTAAGCTTTGATTGGTGCGGGTGGTTTGTATGGTTATTTCAGCCAGTTCACCGGATTGCGGCTCTAAATAAACCTCTGGTATTTCATTCGGATTTTTAAGCGGAAAAGTGATGGTTTTATCCTGTTGAAAATAGCTTATGAAAGTGAATTTAAATTCAAATTTACCATTGGGGATATTAGTTATCGTAACTTGTCCGTTTGAATCTGCTACGGCTACTAAATTTAATGGGGTTATAGATACAGTTGCCCCCGGAAGCGCCTGTTTAGTTTTATCGTTTTTTATAACGGCTTTGAATGTGTTTTGGGCGCAGGAAATATGGTATGCCAGTATACCGGCGATCAATAATAAATAGAATTTCATAAAAAAAATTGAGGCAAACATTGCCTGGTTAATACAATGCTTCGAAAAAAACGAAGCCTTAATAAATC
>JAQNCM010000351.1 GCA_029237615.1 Mucilaginibacter sp. | reverse complement strand
AATAGTATTCTTTATGCTGATCCGTCATTCTTTAAAATATTTTCGTTCAAAATGATCAGCGGCGATGTGTCAGCATTAAGCACTCCGGATAAAATTATTATCACCCAAACAGCCGCAAAAAAGTACTTCGATAACGGTGATCCTATAGGCAAAGTTTTGAAACTGGATAATCAGAATTATATGGTTTCGGGTGTTGCTGCAGACGCGCCTTTAAACTCACAGATTAAATTTGATTTTATTGTTTCATTTAATGCCCTTAATACTTCTAAAACAGAGCAGTGGTGGTCGGCTAATTATGCAACTTATTTGCTGCTTAAAAATGATGACCAGTTGTTGCCATTGCAAAAGCAAATAACCGGTTATATGGCCGGTATTAACAAAAGTGAGCTAAAAATGGACGGCAGTCAATACTTGACTTATCACCTGGAGCCGTTAACAAGCGTCCACCTGCATTCGAACCTGTCCAACGGATTGGAGCCCAACGGAAGCATTATTTATATTTATATCCTGGTTGTTGTTGCCGTTTTGATCTTAATTATAGCTGGTGTAAACTATGTTAATCTTTCCATAGCGCAATCAGCAGGCAGGGGAGCCGAAATCGGTATCCGGAAGGTTATGGGAGCCGGCAAATCTCAATTGTTCCGGCAGTTTATCGGCGAATCACTTTTCGTAACCGCAATTGGAATTATATTAGCTATTGGTCTGGCGTTTGTGCTGCTTCCTTTTTTTAACCAGATAGCTGGTAAGCAGTTGAAATCGAGTGCCCTGTTTGATCCGGTTATATCGATCAGCTTGATTTTACTGGGCCTTATTATCGGCTTTTTGGCAGGTGCTTATCCGGCTCTACTGCTATCAAATGTTAAAATAATAAAGATATTAAAATCCGGCTTTTCATTCTCTTCTGGTCAGAGTGTACGGCGGTCGCTAATCGTTTTCCAGTTTGTTATTTCGATTTTTTTGATCGTAACTACCATCGTCATCTTACAACAGCTTTCCTATATTCGAAATAAGGATATAGGGTATAATAAAAGTAATGTGTTGGTATTACCGGTAAGCTACGACATAAATTCCCAGGTTGGTTCGCTAAAAAAAGCAATTGGCAACATAACAGGTGTTGAAAGCGTGGCCGCAGCTAATAATGAACCGATCAATGTGGCCTGGGGAGATGGAATTAATACAAAAGATGGTAAAGTATTAACTGTAAATGCCTTACCCATGGATGAGGACTTTATAAAAACCATGCAAATAAAATTAATCGCAGGCAATGATTTTAGCCACACCGACCTTCTACAAATGGATACGACCGATAAGAATAAAAACTTTCGCTATTCCTTTATGCTGAATGAATCGGCTGTACGCGCATTGGGCTGGACACCTGAAGAGGCTATCGGTAAAGAAATATCGAAAAACTTGCCGGGCAGAATAAAGGCGATAGTGAAGGATTTTAATTTTAAATCATTTCATGATCCTATTGGCCCTTTACTGATATTCCTCGATCATGATCAAACCGGGGCTTTATTTGTAAGAATGAGTGGCAATAATACCACATCAACCATAAAAGGCATTGAAAAAATATGGAAAGATCAAATACAACAGAAACCATTTGAATATAGGTTTCTGGATGATGATTATGATGCCCTATACCGCACCGAACAGCGTACAGCGAGCGTTTTTACCACATTTTCATTGTTAGCCGTATTACTTGCCTGCCTTGGTTTATTTGCCATAACGGCCTACGCGGTGGTGCAGCGCACCCGGGAAATAGGTATACGTAAAGTGCTCGGTGCAAATGTTACAGGTATAATTATGCTCATTTCAAAGGATTTTTTGCTACTGGTTATTATAGCTACGGCAATTGCCTCACCTGTCGCGTGGTATTTGGCTACTAAATGGCTGCAGGATTTTGCTTATCGTGTAACCATTCACTGGTGGGTGTTTTTTGTAGCGGGAATAGCATGTTTATTGGTTGCGGCCATTACGGTAAGTATACAGGCATTAAAAGCTGCCCTTGTCAATCCCGTAAAAAGTTTAAGAAGCGAGTGATTTCAGAGATTGGAGATTAGTGATCAGAGGTTAGTAAGAACAGGTTATGATTTATAGCATTGGCACATTATTTTTTATACTGTGCAACGTATCTCGTAGAATGATAGTCTATTATATAAACTAAAATAAAAGAGATGAAACCTTATTTACTACTATTATTTATTGCCTGCCAAAGCTGTGTTGCAGTAGCACAGGATAACTGGAATAAAACCCCGTATCAAACCAAATCGTTAGCAAACGATGCTATAAAGGATGTTTATGTAAAAACGTCGGGCAGCAGCATCAGCGTTAGCGGGGCTGCGGGAGAAGCGGCCAGGGTTGAAGTTTATGTGCATGGCAACAACAACCAGGAACTTTCAAAAGAGGAAATTGCCAAACGTATTGCAGAAGATTATGAACTTGAAGTTTCGGTAAGTAACCACGAGGTACATGCAATGGCAAAAAGAAAACATGAAAATGGATTTAACCTGAACTGGAAAAAACAATTAAGTATTTCATTTAAAATATTTGTTCCTAAACAGGTTAACACGCATTTAGGTACCAGCGGAGGCAGTATTCATTTGGATAATTTGTCTGGCGACGAAAATTTCAGCACAAGCGGTGGCAGTTTGCATGTTGATGCACTTACTGGCCGGATAAAAGGTGAAACATCAGGCGGGAGCATTGAAGTGGCCAATTCAGGTAATGAAATTAGCCTGGAAACCAGTGGTGGCAGCATTCGCGCATCTAATTGCCATGGAAAAATAAAATTGGAAACATCTGGCGGTTCATTACACCTGCAGGATCTGAAAGGAACAATTAACGCCAATACCAGCGGCGGCAGTATCAGCGGAAATAATATAGAAGGCGAATTAATTACCGGCACCAGTGGCGGCAGCGTTAATTTAACCCGGTTAGCATGCAGCCTGAATGCTTCAACAAGCGGCGGAAGCATGAATGTTGAAATGTACGAGGTTGGTAAATATGTGAAACTTGATGTGAGCGGTGGACACGTTGATTTGAAATTGCCCGGAAAAGTGGGGATGAACTTAAATTTTTCTGCCGACAGGATAAGCTCGAAATCAGTAGGTAACTTTAGTGGAGAGTGGGAAAAAACACATGTAAAAGGAAGCGTTAATGGCGGCGGAGTGCCGGTAAATGTAGACGCCAGCGGTAATCTTAATGTAAGTTTCAACTAATTACTGTTCGTTTAATAGTTTTCGAAGCGGTTTTGAATGTCTTTAAATATAAAGGCAATTTCAGAGCCGCTTTTTCATTGGAGATGTCGTTGCTTTTAACCGGCAGGAACAACTGTATCATAATCGTACACAAGGTGTTACGTCTGCGAACAGTTGAATAAGTAACATAAATAGGAACTTATTGATTATCAATTATTTGCTGGTATGGTATGTTTTTTAAACCCTTTATAAAAAGCTTATTGTCATGATTAAAAACTTTATAGTTACCGCATTGCGAAGCCTGAGAAATAACAAGATATTCTCATTTATCAACGTTTTCAGTTTAGCTGTGGGGTTAACCTGCTGCATGCTGATCAGCTCCTATTTATACCAGGAACTGAACTATGATACTTACCCGGTAAACGCAAAACATATTTACAGGGTCGAACTTCATTCAAATGGCAACAATGCATCAGCCGACTTTCCAAATGTAGATATTGCGGTTGGACAAGGGATAAAAAATGCGTTCCCTGAAGTATTGGGCGCTACGCGTTTGTCTGGTCGCGGACCGGTGTTTGTTAAATATAACGACAAGCAGTTTAAAGAAGACAAGATCGTCCTGATAGATTCAAACTTCCTTCAGTTCTTTTCTATTCCTTTACTGGAAGGCGACGCCAAAACAGCGCTGGCTGAGCCTAAAAGTATTGTAATAACAAACGATTTCAAAAAGAAATACTTTGGCAGTTCACCGGCTATCGGTAAATTAATTACCATTGGAAGCGACCTGGTAAAAGTTACCGGTGTAATTGATAAGGTACCTGATAATTCGCATTTCCACGCCGACGCTTTTATGAGCATGGTTACGTTTGTGACACCATCAGCAAAGCAAACCTGGAGCAACGTGGGCTATTTTACCTACCTTTTATTGGATAAAAATGCCGATCTAAAAAAGCTGGAAACCGGTTTTCGCCAGTTGGTGGCAAAATATGTAGTACCGGAGATTCAACATGATATGGGCGTGAGCCTTACAGAGGCACAGAAGTCGGTAAACAGTTTTATTTTCTATTTGCAGCCACTTACCAATATCCATCTGCATTCATCAACTAAATATGAATTTGAGTCAAATGGCGACATTCATTACATTTATATATTTGCAGCCCTCGCATTTTTCATCCTTTTACTGGCTTGCATTAACTTCACCAACCTATCAACCGCCAGCTCATCCAAACGCTCAAAAGAAATAGGCATTCGCAAAGTGCTCGGGTCTGCCAAAAACAAGTTGGTTTCACAGTTCCTTATCGAATCGGTGATGCTTACTTTCTTTGCAATGCTTTTCGCAATTGGCTTGGTTTCTCTTTTATTACCCTATTTTAATGATCTCGCGGGCAAGCATATTTCCATAGGGTTCTTTTTAACTTATAAAGCCTTAATTTTAGAAATCACCTTAACGTTAGCGGTGGGTTTAGTCGCCGGAATTTACCCGGCATTTTTCTTGTCATCGTTTCAAATCATTTCCATATTAAAAGGAAACAGCGGTACCCAATCTGCAAATAAAGGTGGCCTCCGCAGTGGTTTAATTGTTTTCCAGTTTGCTATTTCAACCGCATTGATCATCGCAACTTTTATAGTATACCAACAATTGCATTTTATGCAAAACAAAAAGCTTGGCTATGATAAAAATCAGGTGCTGGTTATAAATGATACGAATACGCTTGGTAACAACATTAATGCTTTTAAACAGCAACTTTTAAACGACAACCGTGTAGTAAATGCCACCATATCAGACAATGTACCGGGTTACAATAACATGGGCGGTACAGAAATTTATGCCAAGGATATTGCAGATAAGGGTAACCGCGCAGAGATTCAATGCGGTATTTACTGGATTGAAAGCTCCTATATCCCAACCCTGGGAATAAAGCTGGCGAAAGGACGGAATTTTTATCCTTCATCGCCCGCAGATTCGGTTGCTGTTATCATCAATGAAGCCGCAGTACGCGACCTTGGATTCGGCAATACCGATCCTTTAGGCAAAACAATTATACGTTCAGGGCAACATCATTATACGATAGTGGGTGTGGTGAAAGATTTTCATTACACATCAGCCAAACAAAAAATCGCTCCATTAATGTTATTCGCATCCAATAACAGCAAAGGGACAATAATAGTCAGGATAAAAACTGCGGATGTGCATCACCTGATAAATGACATTAAAGATAAGTGGAACACTTATAATGCCGGAGCGCCTTTCAGCTATTCGTTCCTGGATGAGCAATTTGCCTCTTTATACAATGCAGAACAGCGCACCGGGCAAATATTTACCGCATTTGCTGTAATAGCGGTAATTATAGCCTGTTTAGGATTGTTTGGCCTTGCTGCCTTTATGATCCGTCAAAGAGTAAAGGAGATCGGGATCCGTAAAGTTCTTGGCGCATCTTCTATCAGCATCACGACGATGTTATCAAAAGAATTTCTGAAACTGATCATCATCGCATCGTTCATATCATTCCCGGTATCGTGGTTTGCAATGAACAGGTGGCTACAGGATTTTGCGTATCGTATAGCCATACAGTGGTGGGTATTTGTGCTTTCGGGAAGTATTGCATTACTGGTAGCAATAATTACTATAAGCTTTCAATCTGTTAAGGCTGCAT
>JAQNCM010000168.1 GCA_029237615.1 Mucilaginibacter sp. | reverse complement strand
GAAGGCCTGATCTGTTAGAGTAATTTCTATTTTTATTAAGCTAAATCTCAAAAAATTGAATACCCGCTGATTTGAGTTTAGTTAAACCGAGCCTTTTAAAAGTATTAAACAAACTGACCTATGGAGGTAGCAAATCGAGGCGACTGCATGTTATTCAGGGCTTCATTAATCAAAGCTTTACCAAATAACAGTTGGCCTTCATAGGAAGCAAGACTTAGTTTTCCAGCACCTAATTTTTCTTTTATATCCTTCATGCTAATATTCCGCATATCTGGATCATCCCCTATGCCGCTTCTGTTTGAGGTATGTGCCAGTTTAAACATTAACATGGCATAAACCAACCGACATATTTGTCGCATTAAAAAGAACCGCGCCCTATGGTAATTTGTCAAGCTATTGCCAAAATAGGTTTCAAGGAAGATGTTTTCATGTTCATCATTGGCTACAAAAAAGTTTGCTGTTATAGCCAGATCAACATATCGGTCATTCTTAAAAGCCGCGTCCCAATCAATGATCCATATTTTTTCACCATCAAAAATGATGTTATTAGGATTAAGATCGTTATGGCTTAGAACCTTATCAGTGTCGTCCCAAGGGTAATGCTTTCTAATCTCATCATAATAAGCAAAACACTCATCGAAGACAGGTCCTGTTAGCATACGCGATACTCTAAATTGAGCGATAAGTCCATCAATGGTATTCACTAAACTATTTTCAGTCGGAAATGCGGGTAACTCATGTATGTGTTTAATAGTTTTCACGAGTTCAGGCAACAAAACGTCGGGAGATTTGAAAGCAGCTTGCAGCGATGTATTTTTAATAAAGCCTGTGATAGTTATGCACGCTGCCTTATTCAAATAATAAACCGGAGGTGCAATGCCTGCTTCAGCGGCAATCTCCATACAGCTAAGAAGCTGGTCATCAATAAATTCTGTAGGACTATCTATTTTTAAAACGTAGTCTTGATCGTTAACGACAATTTTAAATACGGTGGAGGCAGATAACCCGCCCGCCAATAAAACTATTTCTTTTACCGCTGTTGTATTAAAGGTTTGTAGTAATGCGTTTTCAACCGCTGCTAAATTTGAAGGCGGTATAAGGGTGTGTAGAGTTTGCATTGATAATAGGTGATTAGGTAATGTTGCCGCCAAGTTTGGTGAGAATATCGGTTAAAGGGGCAATATCTTTTGATTTTTTTGCAGGAATGATTTCAAGTGCCAGTGCATTGGCTGTCTTTTCAGCATCTTCAAATAATTGTCTGCCGCCGGGAGTGAGTACTACGTAACTCACCCTTGCATCGCGTTCGTTTGCTTCGCGTGTTACCAGACCTGTTTTTTCCATCGGTAACAGCATTCGGGTCACACCAGAGGCAGTGATCCCTATTTTATCTGCCAAATCTATCCTTCGCATCTTTCCATCTGCTGACTGCTGTAAAAGGTAGAGGATTATAAAATCGTTAAAGCCAATACCATGCATGTTTAAGCGATCAAACCGGCGCGACATAACGGCTTGCACTTTGGCCAGATTCATTAATGTTTTGAGAGAGAAATTTATTATTGACATATACTTGACAACTCAATGATTATGCAATAATAGATATATTTTTTTAAATTTTGTTTTATATTAAAAAATTGCCGAAAATCATTCTGAACATGGCAGCAGTTGTAGGCCGATAATAGTACAACTTTGCGATTGGGCAGTAAAACATCGTGAAATTATGCTCGGCGCGATTAAAGAAAATAGCGATTTTTAACGTTTGGTTTAAGGAATATCATTATAGCAGCTTAATATATATTTTAAACTCCATATCCATCAATATAATTCCTGAGACTGGGCTCGAACCAGCGACCCTCTGATTAACAGTTAATTTTTTTATAATTAATTAACTTGTATTCTTTTGAATTTAATAAAGTTAAACAGAATCTATCCTTTACCCTCAACCTTTTTATGCTTCCTTAAACTCTGGTAATCGATATAGTATAATATCTTCAGAGAGAAATTATTGTTTTTGGGAACATGAAGCGTGTTTTCGAAATTGTTGATGTAATTTTGACGGGCCTGGTCATTATCAATAAGTGATGAATTTTTCCAATCGAAGCTCAGTTCACTTCCGGGCGATATTTCCCACACATACAGCATATCGATGTTCCAATCGTTATAATTCATGTTATTATCTCTGTTGAAATGCAAGGAGGCAAGCGGATCAAGCGTACCGGACTGGCCCAGGTCGTAATATTGCTGCACATTCAGTTTCGACCAGTAATGTCGCAATCTGAATGTCAGGCCCATCACATCGTTGAAGGTGTATTTGATATTGAAGATATTTTCGATGGTTTGCACATTGCGCAGCGCGAATACCGGGTTGTTGCTTACGCTGTCGGTCGTGGCAAAACCGGTATTGTTAATGCGCGGCATATAGGAAACATTTTGCCCGAATGAAAAATGATCGGTCACGCGCAGGTTATAAAACAGTACGATATCATGGCCATAACCTCCGTGTGAATAAAATTTACGGTAAAAATAATCGCCTCCCCAGTTAAAACGGGCAGCTGGATTGTTGTTATAATAAATGCCTGCGTTATTATTTTCAGGCGACAGGAATACACGTCCGGCTACGCGCGGCTCGTAAAAATCATTTGCCTGCGCGTTATGACTGAAATTGAGCCCGATGTAGGAAAAGTCCTTCAGCTTAAAGTCGAATCCCAGTATTTGGTTAAGCTTTTGATAGGCCGAGGGGTGATATCTGCGCGAATAGTACACGTTGCCAAATACGTCCCATTGGGTGAACCATTTTTTTGGCTTATAGTTGGCATATGCCATGTTAAGATTATGGTCGAAATAATTGTTGTTATTCAATATGCCAAGGTCGTTGGGATTGTATTTATCATCCACGTGATCCTCGGTCAGTATCCAGGTAAAATTACCAGACGATTTTCCGCCCGCCCATTCGTAACTGTACCCTGTAGCAGGCTTGATACCAGCGCCATACAAATTACTCATCAACCCAAAACCGCGCAAGGTATAGGTATTAGCCTTGTTATTATAAAGATTAAACACCACGCCGCCTACATCGGCAGAATAATTTTTTCCAAAACGATCTACATTGGTGTTGATCAGCGTTACCGACGAATTGTTGGCCAGGTTTTGATCGAGAACCAGGATACTGTAATTGGCATAGGGCGATGTTTGAAACCGCCGCGTATGACCCAGACTGTCCTGGATAATGGCATCAGTGGGGTCGGTAACAGCGTTGAATATGCCGATGCCAAGGCCACCAGCGGTCCTTCCGGTTATTTTAAAGGCATTCAATAACTTGGTTTCGGTTGGGTTGCTGATCACCTGATCCCCGGACTTTAGGTTATTATGAGCTGCGTTATAATTTACCGGCTGCCCGCCTACCCTTCGCGAGTAAAAAATATTCCCCTTATTGAACAGTTCGGTCCCCTCGGTAAAAAATGGCCTGTTGTCTACATATTTAACCTCAAAAGGCGTGAGGTTTAATATCTTGTTATCCGATTGTACTTGTCCAAAATCAGGTACCAGCGTCAGGTCAAGCGTAAAGCTTTCGCTAATCCCGTATTTAACGTCCATGCCGCCGTCAAACTGGGCGCTGGTGTTTTTAAGCCCCGGCGTATTGTAAGGATAATGATTGATGTAAGTAGAAATGTAAGGGTAAAACGCCAATCGTGCCGGTGGTGTGATGTTTTGTATGCCATGCAATTCGCCCTCCTGGTTCACAAAACCATTCTTTTTAGGGTCTACCTCATTCCAAAATAATTCCTTTTGCTCATATTGCCGGCGGCGCACCAGCTGCAAGCCCCATAACTGCACGTCTTTTTTAGCAAAGCGCAGCGCCGAATAAGGGATCTTGAGTTCGGCCGTCCAGCCGTGCTCGTCAATGTGCGCTTTACTTAACCAAACTGCATTCCAGGTCGGGTCTTCGGTGTTGCCGTTGGGGTTTGGAGCGTATTTGGCATCAAACTGCACTCCGGCAGCGGTAACGTAAAAGCCCACGGCATTTATGCCATCGTGGTAAGTATCCAATACAACGCCCACAAAATCAGATGTGCCAACGTTATCGCGGTTCACCAGCTCATGGGCTACTTTTTTTGCCGAGGTTTCATTCATCCGTGCGCCAACGTAAATGGCATTGTCATCATACAATATTTTTATTTCGGTGCGGTTTTCCTGTGTTTCGTGTTTGCCTGCAACGGGACTAATCTCTACGAAGTCAGTAGCTACCGGCACATTTTTCCAGGCCTCGTCATCCAGCAGACCGTCAATTTTAGGCGGAGTTGTAGTTTTTACGGCTACAAATTTTTTAGCAGGCGCCTGCGCGAGAACAAAACAGGTTATAAAAGAAAATGAGAGGAGAAAAGTAAATCTTATTCTTATGGCAAACAATGTCATAACTATAAGATGCGATCCGCAACAATAGTGTTACATTTTTCTGTGTTAATTTTTCGTTAAAAAATGTGATGACGGTATATCCTTGCCAAAGGATAAAGTTTTTTAGATGTATTGGATTTTCAAATATAAGGAACATGTTGGATCTGCGACGAGACTCACACTTTCAATTAGCATGGAATATTTTCAGTTGATGGTCGCTGTCCCAATAGTTATCGGGATCATCGCACCACTAAGACAAATCTTAAAATAACAAAAAGCCCCGTAGACGTGGACAATATCGTTTTTTAAACCTGGGTAATTTAAAGATTAACCCATTTTACTTTATTTAAATAAATATTTTTCTGCTTCATGTTTTGCTATTTTAATAAATTATTGATGCATATTCACATCTTTCCTTATTTAATCCGCTAATTTTCTTTCTCTTTTCAATAAATCATTAACAGTTTGTTAATCATATATATTATTTGTAAGTTTATTATACCAATTAACTTATAGCTGTTAACTTATACCAATTAACCAAAGCGATAATAATGTATGTCAATTAAAACCTTAGACATTTATTTTGTCCTTGCTTGGTGCCTTTTTACTGAAGATAATTAAGCTGTTTACCACCAAATAAGAAACGCCATCAGATGAAATAAATCTCTATCTCACATTAAAACTTAAGCAATATGAATAAGATTTTAATATACGCAGCTTTATTAAGTTGCTTGATTTTAGGATGTAAGACAAAAGAAAAACCATCTGAGGGAAGCCTGGCAGGTGTATATGAACTTGAAAAACAAGTGCTCAGTCGCGGAGGCAAAGACTCTACGATTAAGAGAACTCAAATTAAAATTTATACAGATCGTTACTATATGTATGCCAGCATGGTACCTGATTCATCAGTTGGATTTGGCGTTGGCTCTTATACGTTTAACTCGGCTAACAAAATTACGGAACGCAGTATTTATACCAGCAGAGCGCTTGACTCATCCATAACTTATAAGCTTGAAATTACAAAGAAATCCAATGGTTACACCCAAATCATTCCGGACTATGCCACAGTAAAAGGTGTAAAATATGTATTGAAAGAAGACTATAAAAAATTCGAACCAGCTGACACCTCTACCTCTATACTTGATGGTTTGTGGAAAATGGAAAAAACTTATACTATAAAAGGCAAAGACACAATACCAACAAAAATAACACAATATAAAATATTTTGGGGAGGACATTTTATTTTCATACACAGGCTGCCGCAAAATCCTGAAAAAACAAAATTTAAAAATGGTTTTGGTACCGGGGTGTTTACTTTTAGGAATGATACACTTAGTGAAGAAGAGGAAATATCAAATTACGCTCTTCTTCGTGGCCATAATTTTTCCATTAAGATTACATTAAATGGTAAGGACGAATATACCCAGGTGATTAACAGTGCTACAAATGGTCAGTCTGTGGAAATATACAGGCGGGTTAAATAAGATCTGATATTTAAAAGGTGAAAATCATTGTGTCGCTGATGCAACTCCGGCTGAAGCTTACATTTTAATACCTTAATATTTAGATTTACATAATATAAGTTCTTTAAAACAACTCATAATTCCTCAAGTTATCCGGAGACTTTAAAGATGGTTCTTTGATTTTGAAGGTGTAATTAAATGAAATTAAAATATATAGACGAATGGTTCGGGTCCATCCATTGCGCTAAAGGGTCCAAACACCGAAGCCGCTAAATTATTGATTTAAGCGGTTTTTTTATGCCAAATTCGCTCGTTTCAGATCAGGTGCGCACGGGCAACCGTGCAGCGAAAGAGACTTGAGTCTTTAAAAAAAATAAATTCTAAGAATCAGGACGTCAGGAGCGGATTTATGAAAAAGGTAGTGACGAAGAAGTCCGTATATTAATAAATACCTGATTTATAAGCCTGAAGCTTTAGATACTGAGAACCTGATTTTTTATCTTGAATTATGCTACTTTACGAACTGTAACAAGTAAGGGAGATGCATTAATTACGACAAAAAAATCTTAAAATTGGCCGTAGTCTGCCAAACTGAATCACCGCTTTGGTTGATAGTGATTGTACAGATCAAAACACACTATTTATGTATGAACAAATTTAAAAAAGTTATCGCACTGCCCCTGTTACTGCTCGCTGCTACCTTGACGGTTAAAGCACAACAGTCAAATATGCCACAATTAGGAAAAAATCCGCTTAAGGAAGTTATTGCAGCGATGACACTGGAAGAAAAAGCCACCCTGGTAGTTGGCGCCGGCAAGGCACCCAAACCAAAGCCGGCAGGAATAGGGGTGAGCAATGGCTGGACACCGGAGCCACCCATGATCGGTCATACTGAAACTAAAGTGCCTGGTGCGGCGGGTAATACCAACGCTATTCCCAGGCTTGGTATACCGTCGCTTGTATTAAGCGATGGCCCTGCCGGGGTAAGAATTTCGCCTGTGCGCAAAGGCGATAGCACACATACTTATTATGCAACGGCTTTCCCGGTAGGTACCTTGCTGGCGTCTACCTGGGACCCTGCGGTGGTTGAGGAAGTGGGTCGTGCTTTTGGTAATGAAGTGCACGAATACGGTGTGGATATCCTATTGGCCCCCGGCGTGAATATTCATCGCAATCCGCTGAACGGCCGCAATTTTGAATACTATTCAGAAGATCCGTTGGTAGCAGGCACCATGGCTGCCGCAATTATTAACGGCATCCAGTCTAATGGCGTAGGAACTTCTATTAAGCATTTTGCGGCCAATAATCAGGAAACTAACCGTAATTACAACAGCTCTACGGTAAGTGAAAGAGCCCTCCGTGAGCTTTACCTTAAAACTTTCAGGATCGCAATTGCTGCTTCTAACCCATGGACAGTAATGTCGTCGTATAATAGGGTAAATGGCCTTTATACAGCTCAAAGGACAGACCTGCTCACCACTGTACTACGGGATGAGTGGAAGTTTAAAGGTTTTGTAATGACCGATTGGGGCGGCGGCTATGACTGGGTGGAAGAGATGAAAGCCGGTAATGACCTGATCATGCCCGGACGACCAGATCAGATTGAAACCATAATCAATGCTGTAAAACATGATTCGCTGAGTATAAAGGTGCTCGATAGGAATGTGGAACACATCCTGAACATTATCCTTAAATCACCTGCATTTAAAAATTATCCATACAGTAATAAACCCGACCTGAAAGCTCATGCTGAAGTGGCGCGCAGCGCCGCTGCAGAGGGAATGGTGCTGTTGAAAAATAAGGGCAATGCGTTGCCTATAATTAAAGCAGTGCGAAACATTGCAGCTTTCGGTAACACAACTTATAATACAATCCCCGGTGGCACGGGTAGCGGAGAGGTAAATAAAGCATACACCGTATCGGTTTACCAGGGATTGACCAATGCAGGTTACACGCCCGATGAAGGTATAAAAAAT
>JAQNCM010000312.1 GCA_029237615.1 Mucilaginibacter sp. | reverse complement strand
TGGAAACGTGCAGGTATCTCGTTGAAATGGGTTACCACATCATCAAAACACAAATACATTGGCGCCGGCGAATTAATAACAACCATCGCATCCATATCTTCGCTGTTATAAACATTTTCCAGTGTGTTGCTGTTACGCGATGCAACCAATAAAACATCGTTGTTAATATTAAGATCTGTTAACATCATGCTCATTATTGCCGCCGCGTGGTGACTCCTCGCTTTGCGGTAATTCATTTCGTTAATGTGTTCCAGGTCTTTCCCTGAGTAGTTGCAAAAAATGTCAAATTTCCATTCGTCATACAATACTTTCAGCGTACTATCCAAAGGAGCATTCTTTAAATTTTTCCTGCTATCGAAATAATCCTTGAGTTTACCTTCAATTTCATTAAAACCCGGATACTCTATAAACGACGATTCAAATCCTAATTGTTGGTTCTTAAACCTTGTCATGGTTGGGTCCTTCTCATAGTCATATCCCATCATTGTATTGAGTTTACTGCCGTATGAGCTGCCAATTTCAATATATGGATACTGGCGTAAAGAAGATGTCCACAACGTACCTTGATACTTTGGCAGGTTTCTTAATTTAAGGCTTAGCAATAAATCATTTGCATCATTACTGCTTTCCTCAAACTTCGGTGCCCCGTTAGCATTTAAATATTGAACATGTATCTTTTTATTATATTGAAAATCAATACTATAATACAATACAGGATATTCATCAACCAGTATAAACAGGTTGTCGTTATCTTTAAACGAATTCCCTTCAGTAGTTTCTGAAAAATCGGAATTGCATATATAATAATCCAATATATCGCCGGTCTGTAACCCGGCGATCGCCAGCTTTCCTTTTTGATCTTTCTGCTCATTTTTTAGCAGCACTTCCTCGTCGGTATTTACGATGATCTCTTTTCCGTCTGGCTTTATAATTTTCGCGCCGATATAAGTATCCGCTATATTCGCAAATTTTACGAAAAATAAGTCCGTTGATTTATCTAATTTTTTTTGATATTCAAGCGTAGAGAAACTTTCGAGAGCGGTTTTATCATTTATTTTAACCCGCTCATGAAAGGTGGTTAATTTTGTAGTACGGGTAGTTACTCCCGCTGTGATGAGTAAGAATTTTAACCTGGGTTTTGAGGTACGCTGCAGGCTAAATGACCGCGCAAGAACTACAGCACTTTCATTGGCAAGGTTGGCCGGGACGGTAGTTGATTTAAATTCGGGGACTTTTGTGCCCCAAACGTCATTTTTAATTTGCAGGGCCTTTTCCGCATAAGGAACATTGTCCTGAGCAAAAAGATCAAAAGCTATAAATAAGCAAAGAAATAAAAGTAAAAAAAATTTCATTCTGTAACAGGTTTTAAGATGATTGTTTGATTGTAGGTTTTAGCAAGCTGTTCAATGTCATTGTTCCATTGGGCAAACTTTGCAACAGCAAGATGCGTATTCTTTAACAGGATGTTTTTTTTATAAGTAATTTTCCCGGGCGATGTTAAATATTGGATATGGAACTCATAATCAGGATTTACAATATTTAAGTTTTCAGGAACGGCTGATGCCTTATAATTAGCAGGAATTGTAAGCTCAGTTTCTTTACCAATGTTTATTTTGTGCGCAAACCAAAAATCATGTTTACGTTCGTCAATTTTTATAGTGGCATTTATCAGTTCCTTTTCCGGATCGAGGTCAACATAATAAGCTTTGCTGAATAAGGAAGCACCGTTTTTTATTTCAACATTATAGCCGGCTGAAAAATCTTTATCGGGATCAGTAATACTTGAAATTTTTAGGTTACTAATTACATAATCGGTATTATCTTTTGATAAAAATCTTTTGATCGCCTCATCGGCATTTTCCTTTTTGATACCGTTAATTCCTACTAAGAAGTCTTCCTTGTCCTCCCCTTTCCATAAATGTGCTATATTACCGGTCAGGTTATTGCCGGCAATACTAAGCTTGCAGGTTTCGAAATCATAGTTTTGAGTGGCCCCGGCGACCGGTATCCTGTTTAAAATAAACTTGTCTCCATCTTCCATCAGCACCTGGCGGCCCTGTATCCGTTCGGCATAATCATTAATTCCAAGGTATGTTTGTGTGGCATCAAGATAAATAGTTTTGCCTTTATAGATTAGGGCACATATCATGTGGTTATCTACCGCTAATGACGGTGTTTCATAATCATAGGCAATGTGATTTGTTCCGAGCCAACACAAACGGGCATCAAAACCGGATGCAGTAAGCAACTCTTTTGTTAAGTTAGCCATTCCTTTACAATCTCCGTACTTTTTACGTAATACTTCATCAGCTTTTTCAGGTTTAAATCCTGCTAAACCGTCCTCAAAAGCGATGTAACGAATGTTGTCCTGCACATAGTAAAAGATGGCTTTAATTTTGTCCATATCAGCACCAAGCCCGGAAGTGAGTTCTTTAGTTTTGGCCAGTATCAAATCGTTATTGTGATCCATACTCTTTACCAGACTTCTGTACCAGTCATACTGATCAGCAACTGAACCGAAATATTTAAAATTATGTCCATCAACGGTTGCGGATTTGCACATCACCAATAAATGCGGATAAATATAGGTGGGTCCTGGGCTGTTCTCTTCGCGGTTCATTGCCGGTAGGTTTTGAATGGAATAAGTTATAACATCGGCATCGCTATTACTATCATATGTTTTTGATTTAATGATGTGATAATCACCAAAATTCATTTCTTTCAGTTCAGCATTCATCCACCGCGGAATTTTCACCGTTACCTGTTTTTGCTTAATTGCAAACCCGTCATTAAAATAGATGGTGGTAAAGTAGCGTGGATCATCAACGGATTCCGTAAAAATAACATTTCCACTGCTTCCCTTTTTTGAGAGCAATAAAGGGAAATAGCAAATTTTCTCATCCGAAAAAAACACATCATCGGCTGAATAATAAGCATAAGTTGGTTTAAAATCATGTACAGAATGGTTATCAACACGGGCTTCAACGTCATCAATAGTTACATCATTGTTATAAATTTCGGCAATAGGAAGTTTAACCATGTATGCACTACTTGTGTAAACTGTATTTAGAATTTCTTTAACCTCAACGCGGGCATTTTTTTTGTTGTAAACAAATGCATAACTATTTTTTGATAAGGTAATGATTGCAGAAGAATCAGGTTTTTCTGCTTTGAGA
The DNA here is from genome assembly GCA_029237615.1 of Mucilaginibacter sp. Taxonomy (GTDB): domain Bacteria; phylum Bacteroidota; class Bacteroidia; order Sphingobacteriales; family Sphingobacteriaceae; genus Mucilaginibacter. Next base: position 6,822 of record JAQNCM010000312.1, on the reverse strand, counting down.
GGCAAGGAAAATAATAGAACTGCAATGGTTACAGTTATTAATTTAATCATTATAAGGCTAAGTATATCAGCAACTAATATAAAAGTATTCGTCAATGCCGCAAACTGAAAGTTATACACCATAACCAAGTTGCTAACAATTTTATATAGCTTTTAAAAAAACTTTCAGGTGGCGTCTTCATATTTAACAACCAAAAGTTTAACTTTGCGTATGCCTTATAAAGAACGGGAAATCAACAAGATGTACTACACCATGGGTGAGGTGGCTATCCTGTTTGATGTAAATCAATCGCTGATAAGATTTTACGAGAAAGAGTTTGATATGCTTCAACCCAAGAAGAATAAAAAAGGCAACCGCTACTTTACATCTGAAGATATTGAGAACCTAAAAATTATTTTCCACCTGATACGGGACAAGGGTTATACTTTAAACGGCGCCAAGGAATATTTGAAAAATAATATGACCGACAGTAAAGACAACCACCGCGTGATCAGTTCGCTCGAAAGCCTCAAAAGCTTCCTGATAGAAGTAAGAGACCAGTTGTAATTACCAATTGGAAACGTATCTTTATTTCAATAAAGAACATGCCTTATAATTATGATCGCAAATCAAAAAGGCGAAATTCCTTTTGTTATATTATTACTTCCATTCCTGCTCGGTATCACGTTGGGTCTTAATTTATTATCAAATGCGGATAGCAATTGGTTATTAGCCCTGTTTATAATTACATGCATTGCTTTTATTACCCTTAATTTAAATTACAGCCGGTTCAGGCTTTATAAAACCAGGTGGCTGGGCGGCATGCTCATTACCGTTATCCTGTTTTTATTTGGCTGGATAAGCGTCATTGAATATAAGGAGATCAACAATCACGACCATTTCTCCCGTTCCACGGCTCAAAATTTTGTAGTTAAGATTAATAATGAGCCCAATTTAAAAAACGGATTGCTTCGCTTTACTGCTGACGTGGAAGAAAGTATCAGCGATAAAAAGAGAACCGGAACCCTGATGATCACCATAAAAGATAGTACGGCTAAAAACCTGTATTACGGAGACGAATTGCTGATCCCCGCAAAATATAACCTGGTTGAACCTCCATTTACTCCCGCAGAATTTAATTATAAGCAATACCTTGTCAACCAGAACATTTTTTACCAGGCATTTTTGTATCCGAAGCAATATGTTTTACTTGCTTCCAATAAAGGAAACTCGGTAATTGCCTATTCCCTGCGCTTAAGGCAGCGCCTTATTGAAAAATTTAAACGCAATATGCATGATACCGATGCCATTGCCGTTGCTTCCACTTTAATCTTGGGCTATAAAGCTAATTTGAATAACGATATTTTGCAGGCCTATTCCAAAACAGGCACCATTCATGTACTTTCTGTTTCCGGTGCACATGTGGCCATCATTTATATTTTGCTCACCCTGGTATTTGGTTTTTTAGATAAATACCAGCATGGCAAGGTGTTTAAGGCCGTCATTATCATTGCTATCATTTGGTATTACTCGCTGTTATCCGGATTTTCGCCGGCCGTTTGCAGGGCGGCAGTGATGATCAGTATGGTAATTATCGGCAAAACCTATAATCGTTATATCAATACATTAAACATACTGGCCATTTCTGCCTTTCTGCTGCTGGTTTACGATCCCTTATTTATAACCGACATAGGTTTTCAACTATCATACCTGGCCGTTTTCGGGCTTATTGTACTGCAACCGGTTGTTTACAAGTGGTTCAAATTTAAAAACAAATATGCCGACAAACTATGGGCGCTCTGCTCTGTTTCCATAGCTGCCCAGGTGATCACTTTCCCTTTAAGTGCTTTTTATTTTCACCAGTTTCCTATCTATTTTTTAATAAGCAACCTGTTTATAATTATCCCGTCTGCTATTATAATGTATTCGGGGATCTTTTATTTATTGCTGCCGCAGATTCCGCTGTTATCCAAAGCAATCGCCTTTGTGCTGGAAGAAACCATCATTATAATGAATAAAGGATTGGCGGCTATTGAACATGCGCCTTATGCAGGTATCAGTAAGATATGGCTTACCACTACAGAATATTTGCTATTATACGTTATTATTATTTGCGTATTTTATTTTTTGCATGATAAAAAATCATGGTTGCTTAAAATAAGCTTGACATGCGCGCTGCTGTTATGCCTGAGTTTGAGCTACAAAACGATCAGCTTATCAGGCACCGATAGCATCGCCTGGTTAAATCTAAAAAAACATGAAGGAATAATTTTCAAACACGGAAATGAGGCGATCGTATTATCTGATTTAAAACAGTACGACAACACCTACCAATACGCCATACAACCTTATCTTGATAGCTGCCAGATAAACGATATAAAATTGGTTGCCCCGGACGGGGATGTTAAGAACCAATGGTTTATAAAAAAACACAACTTTATTCAATTCTTGAATAAACGAGTTTTTATTTTCAGTAAAAACATATCAAATAACCCCTTACCCAAAAAGCTAAAAACAGACTATATTTACTACACAGATAACCCCGGGGCAGGATTGAATAGTTTAACGGGCAACTTCGATTTCCACTGGCTTATTATTAGTGCAACCAATTCTGAAAGCCGGATAAGGGGAATTAAAAACCAGGCAACCAGGCAACACATAAATTATTGCATATTAAAACGTAACAATTCAATCGTTTCTATCTCTAACTAAAAAGCAAAAAAGTTCTTGATAATTTTGTTTCTGAGCTATTAAAAATCTACATTGTATAATTAAACTAAAATTATGAATATTAAATTTTTTAATGTTGCCATGGGCATAGCGCTTACCGCAACTACCTTAAGTGCCAGTGCACAAAAATCTTATACGCAGGGTATGGTTGCATATACTACCGAGATGCGTGGGCAACCGGCCGATGTTAAGGAATATTTCACACCAGATTCGACCGCTGCAATTATAACCGTTGGGCCGGCAAATGTTAAATTGCTCAGCACTGCTAAGCATGACTATTTTGCTGTTGTGCTTGACGTACCGGTAGCATCGATAAAAAAAGCAGGAATTGCAACACCCGCCGAATTAGAAGAAGCTATGGCAGCATTACCAACTTTTACATTTACAAAAACAACGGAAGCTAAGCAGATTTCAGGGTTTAACTGCAAAAAAATTGTAGCTAAAGATAATAAGAGCGGAAAAACTTATGACGTGTGGATCACCAATGATATAACGCTTCCACCAACTGCTTTTCCTTTCTACTATGCTTCAATCGGCGGTTTCCCGGTACAATTTACTGCTTTTCAGCAAGGACAGGAAACTACCATTACCATATCAAGTGTATCTGATCAAAAAGCGCCGGCCGGAACCTTTGCAATTTCAAAGGATTACTCAAAAGGATCATTGGCAGACCTTAACGCAGGCGGATAATTATTAGATAGAAATATTAAGAATCAAAAAAGCCATTTGAAGATCAAATGGCTTTTTTTGCTTAAGTCCGTCAGATAGACATGTTTAGCTAAGATTATTTTATTGAAAATTTATAGATCGTTTGTGTCTTATAAATTTCGCCCGGTTTAAGTTCAGTTGACGGAAACTGAGGCTTATTTGGAGAATCGGGATAATGCTGGGTTTCCAAAGCCAAACCTGTACGGTGCTCATCTTTTCTTCCTCCAAGCATGGTGTTTGTGCCGTTCATAAAATTGCCGCTGTAAAATTGTATCCCAGGCTCAGTTGTAAATATTTCCATTTTAACGCCGCTTTTATCACCTGTTACTGTGCAAATTGGCGTGTTGATATCATGTTTATCTAATACGTAATTATGATCATACCCTTTGCCGTTGTCTAATTGCTCATCGGCAGTATTTATCCTGCTGCCAATTGTAGCCGGTTGGGTAAAATCAAACGGCGTGCCCGCAACGGGAGCTATTTTTCCGGTAGGGATTGAGGTTGGATCTACCGGGGTATAATTGCCGGCTTTAAGCTCCATAGTATGATTTAAAATTGTACCGCTGCCAATTCCATTCAAATTATAATAAGCATGATTGGTTAAATTCACCACCGTATTTTTATCAGTCGTCGCTTCATAGCTGATCTTCAATGCGTTATCGTCGGTTAATTCATACGTCACTTTACAATCCAGGTTACCGGGGAACCCTTCTTCCATATCCTTCGACAAATACTTAAGCTCAATTGTATGGTCGTTAATTTGTTTTGCATCCCATACCACATCATTAAAACCTTTTTTACCGCCATGCAGGGTGTTGGGTTTATTATTGATAAAAAGATCATAGCGTCGTCCGTCGAGCACAAAGTGACCATTAGCTATACGGTTGCCATACCTGCCAATGGTTGCCCCATAATAAGCAGACGCCGCTTTTTTATAGCCGTCAATGTTATCAAACCCGATAACAACATCGGTAAACTTCCCCGCTTTATCAGGTATCCAAAGGCCAACCAAATGTGCGCCATAATTGGTAATTGCCGCATGTAGCCCATTTTTATTTTTTAGTGTATAAAGATGTGTTTCCTTGCCGTCCAACTTTTTTTCGAACCCGGTAGAAGACGGGAAAGTTATTTGCGTTGTAGTGTCTGTCATATTTGAGTTGGCAGATTTGTTAGATGATTGATTACAAGCTGTCAAAGATAGGATACAAGCCGGTAAAATTATTATTAAAGAATCTTTAAATACAAATTTCATAGAGTTTAGATTATTAATTGAGTTGGGTTAAAGTTACCCTCTTTACCCCATTATTAAAAGCCAAATTCACCCGATTGTACCACGGCATTCTCACAAATATAGGTAGGCATTATACCTGTTGCAGTGATACGTGTGTCCGCGTCACCCGGAAGCGTGTTCCCTGATAGTACCAGCACTGTATCCAATCCAAATTTATTTCCGCCTAAAATATCTGTTTGAAGTGTATCGCCTACCATTACAATTTCCTTCTTACTGATGGGTCTGTATTCGCGTATCAGATCATAAGCGAACATAAACATTTGGGAATCCGGCTTTCCGAAACGGATAAACTTTTTCCCTACAATATTTTCAATCATGGCTGCAATACCCCCAATTGCGATGGACACATCGTTCACCGAAAGCGGGTACGCATGATCGGTATTGGCAACAATTACCGGAATTGTTTTTTTGCGCAGCAGGTTAACCGTTTTGTTCAGGTCATCACACCAGTCAAAACCCTCATCATCCAAAAATATCATTGCGCTAACTTTATCTATATTGCTGCTGTTGATCCTGCTCATTGGCAAGGTATTTAATCCGGAAGTTTCGATATAATGTGAAGATTCCGGCGTACCCAGGTAAGCCACAATTCCGTCCGGAACCTTCAGGTCCAGGTATTCTTTGGTAAGCATTCCCGATGACACGATCCGGTCTGCCGTGACAGCAGTAAGCCCTTGTTTATGGTAACTTTCTGCTAATTGAACCGGGCTGCGCGAAGCATCGTTGGTTACAATATAATACTCTTTTTTTTGGGCTGCCAGATAAGCAAAAGTATTTTCAATGCCGGGCACTAACCCCTGGTAAGTTTTAATTACGCCAAACGCATCAAAAAATATTATCTCGTACTTATCAATTATAGATTTAAAATTTTCAATACGTTTCATTTTACAGAATAACAGTAGATAACAGCCGAATATAAGCTTTTGATTCTTTATAATTTATTTCTAATACTATCTCATCTATTTTGATTATAATTCGCTGATTTTCACCAATGTGACTGCTTTACTATTCAACAAAGAATTAATCGAAAATAAAAAAAGCACCATTGCAGCCCTTAAGACTATATTTTAAAAGTTGGATTATAAATTGATATAACATATGTACCATCCTTAAATAATACTCAAACCTTTGATCAATGAAATTTTCAGAAGAAGAAAGACTCCAAATAGTACAACAGTATGAACAGCTTAAATTAAATAATAATAGAGAATTAAGTGAGCTGGTGGCACTTGCTATTGAAATATTTGATGTGCCAATGTGCATAATATCATTTATGGATGCTGATGAGCAGTTGATAAAGTGCAAAGCCGGAATCAATATTGAAGAATGCAGTCGTGAAAATTCATTTTGCAAACATCTGGTAAACTCTAAGAAAGTTTTGATAATACCTGACACTTTAACTGATAAACGCGTATTAAATAACACTACAGTAACCGGGAATCTTGCTGTCAGGTTTTATGCAGGAGCGCCTTTAATAACCATCTCCGGTCATCACCTTGGATCTTTATGTGTACTTGACAAAATTAAGCGATCATTCTCTAACAAGCAAAAAGATATGCTCTCAATTCTTTCAAGGCAGGCAATGTCTATAATTGAGCTGCAGATGGGTTTAACGTTGATTAAAGTACGTAATTCTGAACTAACACTGCAGAAGAAAAAAACCGCAATTGCCGACCGTAAGTTGCGGGCCTTTTTTAATAGTTCTGTTTCCTGTCATGCGCTAATAAACAAAAATTTAAAAATATTGGATTTTAATAACGCCATGGCTACTTTCACAAAGAGGTTTTATCATAAAAATATTGAGGTGGGTAAAAATATAACGAGTTTTATAAACCCTTCTTATAAAGACGAATTTATGGTTAATGTCGAAAATGCCTTTGAAGGAAAAAGGATTAACAAGGAAATATTAATAGGCGATGGGAAAGATGCCGGATGGTGGAACATAACCTTTAAGCCGATTAGGGACGAAAAAGGGCATATTATAAATGTAGCAACCAGTGCAACAAATATTAACGACAAAAAACAACAGCTGGTTCAAATAAATGCACAAAATAAACTTTTGTTTGAAATCGCTTATATCCAATCACACGAATATCGCAAGCCCGTTGCTTCTA
>JAQNCM010000293.1 GCA_029237615.1 Mucilaginibacter sp. | reverse complement strand
CAATAATTATTCACAAACAATCATTCTTTCCACATATTGACAGTTGTGGAAAACGAACGTGGAAAAAGTCATATTATTACATTATAGAAATCTGAATATTCATCAATTACATATAACTGAAAACAAGGCTTATGCAGTTTGAGATGTTAAAAGAAAAGTCGTCCATCATCAAAGTAATTGGTGTTGGCGGCGGTGGGGGTCACGCAGTTAACCACATGTACAGGCAGGGAATTACCGGTGTGGATTTTATTATTTGTAACACTGATGCCCAGGCGCTGGAATTAAGTCCTATTCCAAACAAGGTTCAATTAGGCGCAAGCCTGACAGAAGGAATGGGTGCAGGATCAATTCCCGAGGTTGGTAAAAACTCGGCCATTGAAAATATTGACGATATTAAGCAGATGCTTGGCACCAATACCAAAATGTTATTTATAACGGCTGGTATGGGTGGCGGAACCGGAACAGGAGCAAGCCCGATCATAGCCAAAGCAGCAAGGGAACTGGATATATTAACAGTAGGAATTATCACTACTCCATTTGCTTTTGAAGGCAAACGCCGTAAAATGCAGGCCGATGCAGGAATGGAAGAGCTGAAAAAGTATGTCGACTCGTTTTTGGTAATTTCTAATGACAGGCTGCGTCAAATATTCGGTAATCTTACGCTGGGTTCTGCATTCGCGCAGGCAGATAATATTTTAACCACTGCTGCAAAAGGTATTGCTGAAATCATCACACTTCCGGGTTATATAAACGTTGACTTTAAGGATGTGCGCACGGTAATGAAAGACAGTGGCGTATCTATAATGGGTAGTTCATCTGCCGAAGGCGAAAATCGTGCTTTAAAGGCAGTTGAAGGTGCGCTTGCATCGCCTTTGTTGAAAGACAACGAAATAGAAGGTGCAAGATATATCCTGTTAAATATCAGTTCGGGTGATAAAGAAGTCACTATGGATGAAGTAAGTGTGATTACTGATTACATACAGGAAGAAGCCGGACTTGCCGCAGACCTGATATGGGGTAATTGCATTGATGAAAACCTTGGAGATAAATTATCAGTAACTATTATCGCTACCGGCTTTCAAACAAAAGACGAGCGCGAAATGGATAAAAGCAAGCAGAAAGTTGTTTCTATGCTTATTCCGGACAGCCAGCCGTTGGTTAAACCTGTAAACGAATTTATCAACCCGGTTAAGGCAAACACGACCGCGGAGCCTTATATGAAGCATAAAGAAGAGCCTAAACAAACAGGCCTGTTTGATCTTTTTGGTTCAGGTAATGAGGCGCCATCTGTTATCAGGCATAACCTGTTACCTGAGGAACCGGTAGTTAATGAAACGGAAACAAGTGATATGCCCGAAATGACCTTTAAGGTTGTTGAGCCGGTTGTTAGCTTTGAGATGCCTAAAACAGAGTCGCAAAATTTTGCGCCTGTTGAACCGGCAAAAGAGCCCGAAGTTATACCGGGTGCCGATGACCATAAAACGGACGAATCTATCGAAGAGCAATTGCGCAAATCACGTGAGCGCATTATGCGTTTAAAAGATCTGAGCATGAAATTAAGGAACGGCGGTTTACAGGAACTTGAAAACGTACCAGCCTATAAACGTAAAGAAATCTCCCTGCAGCAAACCCCTGCATCAGACGAAAGCCAGATATCAAGGTTTTCATTATTGCCGGATAACGAGGGTAATACCGAAATCAGAAGCAACAATTCCTTTCTGCATGACAATGTGGATTAAAAAGTAGTGATTAGTGGCTGGAGATTAGAGATTAAGTTAATACATTTAAATATTAATTTTCTCACTAATCTCTAACCTTTAATCACTAATCCCGCTTTTATAGCCTATTATAAAAAGTAATAACGGTTGTGTTGCATCGTTTTAAAGCTATATTTGTAAGTTTAAATTAATAGGCTATCATTTTGGATTTATTTGAGAAAATATCGAAAAGCATGGGAGGGCCGCTTGGCCAGCACCAAAAGTGGTCGCATGGATATTTTTCATTCCCAAAGCTGGAAGGAGAAATTGGTCCGCACATGCAATTTAATGGCAAGGAACATTTGGTTTGGAGCCTTAATAATTACCTGGGTTTAGCAAACCATCCGGAGGTGCGCGAGGCAGATGCCAAAGCAGCAGCTGATTATGGCATGGCCTACCCTATGGGCGCCCGGATGATGTCGGGAAATTCCAAACACCATGAAGAACTGGAAAATAACCTGGCTGAATTTGTTGGAAAAGAAGATGCCTTTGTATTAAATTACGGTTACCAGGGTATGCTGTCTATCATTGATTCGCTGGTTGACCGTAATGATGTAATTGTTTACGACGCAGAGTCACATGCCTGTATCATTGATGGCTTAAGACTACATATGGGTAAGCGTTTTGTTTACCAGCATAATGACCTTGGAAGCTGTGAAAAGCAATTGGAACGTGCAACGCGCCTCGCTGAACAAACCGGTGGTGGTATATTGCTCATTACGGAAGGTGTTTTTGGCATGTCAGGAGCGCAGGGAAAGTTAGAAGAGATAGTTGCACTAAAAGATAAATTTAATTTCCGCATACTGGTAGATGATGCCCACGGGTTTGGTACCATGGGTAAAACAGGTGCCGGTACACATGAAGCCCAGAATTGTATTGACGGGGTGGATGTTTACTTTGCGACCTTTGCCAAGTCAATGGCGGGTATAGGCGGTTTTGTTGCCGGCAGTAAAGAAGTAATCGATTACCTGCGTTACAATATGCGCTCACAGATATTTGCGAAAGCGCTGCCTATGCCAATGGTAATAGGTTTAAAAAAGCGTTTTGAGCTGCTTAAATCTAAGCCGGAATTGCGTGAAAAGCTTTGGGAAATAGCCACCACTTTACAAAATGGTTTAAAAGAGCGTGGTTTTAATTTGGGTGTTACCAATACGATGGTTACCCCTGTGTTTTTGGAAGGAGACTTATACGAAGCGACAGCCCTTACTCGTGACCTGCGCGAAAACTATGGTATATTTTGTTCCATAGTAATTTACCCCGTTATCCCCAGGGGGCTGATCTTGCTGCGTTTAATACCTACTGCCGTACACAGTTTAGAAGATGTACAGCGCACCCTCGACGCTTACAGTGAAATGTCAGAAAAACTAAAGGCCGGTTACTATAAAGAAAACAAATTAGAGGTTGCTGAATAAGCGCACACTAATTTATTCTTCGATAAAAGAGGTTTTAAATATTTTTAAGCCTTTCGGTAATCCGGAAGGCTTTTTTATTTTTACTGCTTATCAATAGACAAAAATGCTTTCACGACGTGACTTTATTAAAATAAATGGCGTAACAACCGCTGGTTTAAGTTTGGGTATTAAGCCTGATTGGTTTAATAAGATGGCCTTTGAAAATAAGCGCCCTCCATTAAGTGACCGCAAATTTACCAGCCAGGCTGTTGAAGTGACTATAAAAAATGTGAAGTCCGCAATTAAAGATCCCGAACTGGCGTGGCTGTTTGAAAATTGTTACCCGAATACCCTGGATACCACAGTAAATTATTCGGTTAAAGATGGCAGGCCCGATACCTTTGTAATTACCGGTGATATAAATGCCATGTGGATGCGTGACTCATCGGCACAGGTTTGGCCTTACCTGCCATTGATAAAGGACGATAGCAAACTTAAGGACCTGGTAAAGGGCGTAATTAACCGCCAGGCTGCCTGTATTCTGATTGATCCTTACGCTAATGCTTTTAACGCAGGGCCTACAGGGAGCGAATGGGATAGTGACCATACCGCAATGAAGCCGGAACTGCATGAACGCAAATGGGAGGTAGATTCATTGTGTTACCCGGTGAGGCTTGCTTATAACTATTGGAAAATAAGCGGAGATAGCAGTTTTTTTGACGAACACTGGCAAAAGGCCGGTAAGCTTATAGTGGCTACTTTTAAAGAGCAGCAACGGAAAAACGGGCAGGGGCCTTATCATTTTCAACGGCGGACAGAAGTTGCCAGCGATACAGCGCCCAACGGCGGCTATGGCAACCCGGTTAAGCCGGTTGGATTAATATGCTCTATATTCCGCCCATCAGATGATGCTACCATTTTCCCCTTTTTAATCCCCTCTAATTATTTTGCTGTTGTCAGCCTTAATCAGATGGCTGAAATGTACCAGTTGATTGGGAAGGATAATGCTACGGCTGAGGTTTGCAAGGCGTTGGCAGATGAAGTGAATGAGGCTTTGAAAAAGTATGCGACAGCGCAGCATCCGGTATTTGGTAAAGTGTTGGCTTATGAAGTGGATGGCTATGGCAACCAATCATTTATGGACGATGCCAATGTGCCCAGTTTGCTTGCATTACCCTATTTGGATGCACTGCCTCAAAGCAATGTGCTTTACCAAAACACGCGCCGAATGGTTTTAAGCGACTCTAATCCTTATTTTTTTAAAGGAACGGCAGCCGAAGGTATTGGCGGCCCGCATGTGGGGTTAAATTATATTTGGCCGATGAGCATCATTATGCGTGCTTTAACATCTTCGGATAAAAATGAAATAGCTAAATGCCTGCATTGGTTAAAAAGTACGCATGCCGGTACCGGTTTTATGCACGAATCGTTCAATAAAGACGACGCGAACGATTTTACCCGTAAATGGTTTGCATGGGCAAATACTTTATTTGGTGAGTTAATCATCAGGGTTCATAAATATTACCCGGATATTTTGTAAAAAGGCTATCGATATTTCATAGGCTTAGTAGTATTTTTAATATTTGAAAAATAAATATATTATTTCATATATGGATTTGGATTTATTAAATGAGGTATTATACTAATTGTTTTCTATGTATAATATATTATTGTTGATATATAAATATTATTATGCGATATTTTTATACGCATATTGTTAAATAGGTATTATATATAAGTGCCGGTAATAAAATGTGGATAAAAACCACTTTAAAGGCATTATTTTTTATGCTTGAAAAATTTTTATTTTAAAAAAAACAATTTAGATTAGCTTTATAAAACAATAAACCTCAATTTTTAAAAGGAGTAACTGAAATGAAAAAATTTACTGAAGTAAAAGAACTAGTAGCATCTTTGGAAGCAGATGCTGACAAATTTTACAACAAAGGCAACAGCGCCGCTGGTACCCGTGTTCGTAAAGGAATGCAAGACCTCAAAAATTTAGCTCAGGCTATCCGCCTTGAAGTTCAGGAGGCAAAAAACAAAGAATAGTTATAAATAAATATAGCTATACCTTATTTCAATAAAAAAACCCGTCATAGTTTAACTATTACGGGTTTTTTATGAGGTTATTTTACTGATTTATTTTAATTTGTTTGTTTCATCAATAATACGCTGGGCAGTATCATTACTAACCTGCACAAGCGGTAAGCGCAAAGTATCGTTGCAAACACCTAAATGTTTTAAAGCAGTTTTTGCACCGGCGGGACTACCTTCAACAAACATAAGCTTTGTAAAGTTGATCAAAGCGGCATGCGGTTTTTGTGCAGATTTAAAGTCTCCGGCAAGGCAAAGTCTTACCATGTCTGAAGTTTTACGGGGCAAAGCATTTCCAATTACTGATATTACGCCTGCAGAACCCAAAGCGATCATAGGCAAAGTAACCGGGTCATCGCCGGATATTACCAGGAAATCTTCCGGTTTATCACGCATGATGTGGTTGATCTGGTCAAAGTTGCCCGATGCCTCTTTTATACCAATAATATTTTTAAAATCGCGGGCCAGTCTAACTACCGTATCTGCATTTATATTGCTGCCTGTACGGCTGGGCACATTATATAAAATAATGGGCAAAGTTGCGTCTTCGGCAATTGCTTTGTAGTGCTGATAAATTCCTTCTTGTGTAGGCTTGTTATAGTGCGGGCTTGCCGATAATATAGCCTGGTAACCGGTAGTGTCAAATTGTTTAATTTGTTCAACAACTTCCAGTGTATTATTTCCGCCTATGCCCGCCACCAGGTTAACCCGGCCGTTAACAGCTTTTGCAGTAAAAGCCCAAACATTTTTTCTTTCTTCGCTGCTTAAGGTTGCGCTTTCGCCGGTGGTGCCTAAGGAAACAAGGTACTCTACGCCGCCACCAATCAAATAATCAATCAGTTTGTCTAACGATTCATAATCTATCTGCCCGTCTTCATGAAAAGGTGTGATCATTGCAACCCCTGTCCCGTAAAATCTGTTCATCTTAATATTTAAAAGGCGCTAATATAGCAATAGTTCATAGTTGATACTTCATGGTAACAGTATTTTTGTAAATCGAATAAATCAAAAACTCAAGCCAAGTCTTATTGCTGAATTTGCCTGGCTCCCGCTGTTGTATGACCTGCCATACATAACACGAAAATTAAGGTATTGAATACCCGCGCCTAATTCGGTATAATTTTTTATGGTTGGGGTGCTTAAATAATTAATATCCAAAATTTCCTGTAATTTAAGCTTGCGGATCAATGGGATCTTGTTCAAGATAAAACCCGAAAAATTTTGTTCCAGGTGTCCTTCAATAAACTGGGTATAAGTGCCGAAATTGTAATAGTTTAACAATAAAAAGCTGTTGATTCCCCCTTTATAAAACAGAACCTGGTTACCGGCAAATTGCTTATAATCCGGATAAAAAATGCTGCTGTTATTCAGAAATTTACCTGCACCTATATAAAACGACGTGTTTCCTAATACGCCTGCGGGAATATTTGATTTGGAAATATCGGCAGACAATAGGTCATAATCCACATCAGACCCTAAAAAGCCTTTAATGCCTTTAACGTAGTTTAGGCCGATAGTGGGATAAGGCGAGGGTAAATACCGTTTCCCGTTTGGATAAGTTTCATATTTATCGCTGAAATCATACGTGGTGCGGAAAGTAATTTTGAAGGATTGATTTTCTGTAAATAAAGGAACATCCTGGCTGGGGACAAGCGGATTATTTGATGTGTAATTCCTGTTGCCAGGATAAAAAAAACTGAAATTTGAGGCATTTGGCAGCCATTTCCTATCGGCCCACTCTGCAAATGCGCTTGCTTGCCAACCGCCGGTTATACGTTTATGTATAGAGGCTGATAAAAACTGCTTTTGATATAGCTTTTCATAGTTCTGCTTTTCGAGCAAGCTATACAATGAATTTACAAACGACGAAATGGGCGTCGCACTATTAAGATCAACAATAGCCGACCCTGCATTAAAACCCAGCGTATAGGAGCCCAGCGGTACCGAACCATTTATGCCGCCGGTAAGTTTATGATCCGAAAATCCATAGCCTGCTTTTACCCCGATATACACGTTGCGGTTATTGATGGTATCAATCCGCTTGGTAAATGAAGCGCCATAATTAATGGCAAATCCCTGAACGGTATTAAACAACACAGAAGTTAAAATGGGATCAAAATTGTAATATTCATGCCGGTATCTGTTGGCGTGACGGTATCCACCCATAAGCAGCTTATTAAAACCGAACTTGTTATTTACTTTATCAAGCGAGTCCAGGTAGGGTTTTGATTCCCTTTTTTTAGCCAGCACAGCCTTTTTTTGATAATCTGTTTTTTCCTCATCAGTTAACGGGATGGGCCTTTCATTTTCCCAATAAGCAGAATCTTTTTTATTAACCCCTTTGTTGATGCGCAATACTTCAGAAAATTCTTTCCTGGTGAAGGCTGGTTCAAGGTCATAGTCTTTATAAATGGAAATAAAGTATCCGCCAATTTTAAAGCCAAATATGCCGCCGGTAAATTCAAATTTTATGGACGAGGGCATCCATACGGTCGGAGTTACCGGGAAAAACTGTTCATTTACCCTAAGGGTATCAACAAAGTTTATATTCTGTTTTTTGGTGATATAAAGGCCCAGGCTATAAACACGCCAGCTATCTTCAATGATATAAATAGTTCCCTGGAAACAGGCATCATAACTCCGCTTTGGTAAAACCTGTATCTTATCAATTGTTTCACCGTTTTCGATCGAAAGCCCGATGTATTTATAGTTGTAATAGAACAAAGCGTTATCGGCAATAGGCGATATCATCGGTCTGTTGCTTATGCCATCCCAGGTTTGTATGTTCTCATAAAAATTGACCTTTAAATCAGATGCCCGGTTATAGCTAAATGCGCGGTTACTGCCCGATACTTTTGATGAGATCATTTCTTCGTGCACATTGCCCGGCCGCTGAAAGCTATATTTTGATTCGGATTCTGATAAATAGACAATCCCCCGCCTGTTTGAGTCTAATCCATTTTCGCGGGCTGCTTTTTGCACGTCGAACCCAATGAATTTTTTAGGCGCTGCAAGCAATTTTTGTAAACCTTTAATATAAACCCCGCAGGTATAGGCGTTAACTTCGTTTAAATGGAATTTGCGTTTCTTTATGGTTTTCCGAATAATCGCATAGGCTGGATCTTCGCCGCCAGATTTTATCGTTACATCTTTCAGCTGGTAAGTCTCGTTCTTTAAAACCACGTTAGCGGTCTGGCTGGCTGCATTAAGTTTCCGGGTTTCCGGTTTATAGCCCATGGCTTTGTACTGAACTTCGTAAGCGCCGGTTTTTAGTTGTAAAATATATTCACCCTCGCTATTGGCCGAAGTACCTTTGGTGGTATTTTTTATATAGATGCTTGCAAACGGGATGGGTTTGTTTTGGTCGTCGGTAATTTTTCCGCTGATGGTGATCTGTTGTGCGAATGCACTGATGCTTAGTAATATAAATAAGGTGAAAGGTAAGGTAAACTTCATTTAACATGGTTTTATGCTAAGATGAAAGTTATTTATTAAAGTTATATGAGGGCGTTTGTTAATTATTGTTAAAGCCCTGTTTGTCTGCTTTTGTAACGCGGCGCACATGTTGTTTTATCCAATCATCTCTAACAATTCCTCATCACCAATGATAGGAATGTTCAGCTTTTGTGCTTTCTCGAGTTTAGCAGGGCCCATATTATCACCAGCAACCATGTAATTAAGTTTGGCAGAGATACTGCTTACTATTTTACCACCGTTTTGCTCGATAATGTCTTTCAGCTCATCCCTTGAATATTTTTCAAATACTCCGGATATAATAAATGTTTTGCCGCTTAAAGTTTCACTGGATAGTTTTATTTCTTTCTCCTCGGTTACAAATTGCAGGCCTTGCGTTTTTAGTTTATCTATTTCCTCTTTATGTCTTTCGTCATTAAAATAGTCGATCAGGCTAAGGGCAATCCGCTCGCCAATTTCTTCAGCGGCTTTCAGCTCTTCAAAGGAAGCCGATGCCAGGTTGTCGATATTTTTAAAATGAACGGCCAGCTTCTTTGCAACAGTAGCACCCACATAGCGTATCCCAAGACCAAACAGTACTCTTTCAAAAGGCATTTTTTTTGATTGCTCAATGCCATCCAGCATGTTATTGATGGATTTTTCGCCAAAACGACCGAGTTTTTTCAGCTCTTCACCATGCAGATGGAGATTATATAAGTCACTGATCTGGTGGATAAAGCCTTTTTGGTAAAGCGTTTCAATTGTTTCATCGCCCAGGCCGTCGATATTCATGGCTTTACGGTTGATAAAATGCTGCATTTTACCCACTATTTGTGGCGGACAGCCATCTTCATTTGGGCAATAAAAAGCCGCCTCCCCTTCTTTACGCTCCAATGGTGTATTGCAGGCAGGGCAGGTAGTGCGGTATTTAATGGGCTCAGCACCTGGTTTTCGCTTATTTAAATTTACGCTAATGATCTTGGGGATGATCTCGCCACCTTTTTCAACATATACCCAATCCCCTTCATGTAGTTTAAGCCTTTTTTCTATCTCGTCCGCATTATGCAGCGTGGCTCTCTTTACAGTGGTTCCTGCAAGTAATACCGGCTTTAAATTGGCAACAGGTGTAACTGCCCCGGTGCGGCCAACCTGGTAACTTACGTCCAGCAGCTCCGTTTCTACCTGCTCTGCCTTGTATTTATAGGCAATTGCCCATCGCGGCGATTTTGCGGTAAAGCCAAGCTCCTGTTGCTGGGCATAGCTGTTCACCTTAATTACTATCCCGTCGATGTCATAACTAAGGTCGAAGCGTTTTTGATCCCATTGGTCAATAAATTCCAAAACACCTTTTATATCAGCGCAAAGCCGGCTGTGCTCATTGACGTGGAAGCCCCAGCTTTTTACGGCCTGTAAACTTTCCCAATGGGTTTTAAATAGTTGTTTATCGGTATAAAGGAAATACAAGAAGCAATCCAGCGGGCGACGTGCTACTTCGCCTGAGTCCTGCATTTTTATGGTTCCTGAAGCAAAGTTCCGGGGATTGGCATAAGGAACCTCCCCGTTTTCTATACGCTCATTGTTAAGCCGTTCAAAGGCTTTAAGGTGCATAAAAACTTCACCCCTTATTTCAAAATAAACGGGGTAGTCACCGGCAGGCAGGCGTTTAGGTATGGTATTAATGGTTTTTACATTGGTAGTAACATCATCTCCCTGTACGCCGTCGCCGCGGGTTACCGCCCTAATCAGTTTGCCTTCTTCATAAGTAAGGCTTATAGATAAGCCGTCAAATTTTAACTCGCACACATACTCAAAGTTATCACCGATAGCTTTGCGGATACGCTGGTCAAAATCCAATAACTCCTGCTCATTATACGTGTTGCCGAGCGATAGCATCGGCCATTTGTGTTTAATGGTAACAAACTCTTTAGTGATAAAACCACCTACCAATTGTGTAGGCGAGTCGGGATCAGCAAATTCAGGAAACTGTTTTTCAAGTGCGGTCAGTTCCTCCAGCTTTTTGTCGAAATCAAAGTCGGTAATGGTGGGCATTGCGAGCACATAGTAATTGTAATTGTGCTGTTTTAGTTCGGATGAAAGACTTTCGATTCGGTTTTTAGCTTCTGCTGGCGCCATAGGAGCGAAGATAAGGAATTTATAAATTATGAATGAAACGTTTATAACGGTCAGTACAAAACAACCGCCCGGCTCCATAGGAACTGACTAAAACCGGGCATGGTATAAATTGGATTTTTTACTTTAAAGTTAATTAAACCATGGCAACCCGGCTTGGTCTTATAAAAAACAAAAGACTACACTATGAAAAAGATGAGCAGAATTTTAATGCTGGCAGCAGGATTGTTACTTTTTGGTATAGCCAGCAGTAATGCACAGGAAATAATTGTAAGAACGCGGCCATTTCGCCCACGGACGGTTGTTGTAGCGAGGCCTTTACGTCCTTCACCACATCATGTTTGGGTTGCCGAGGAGTGGACACCAGGCGGCGGAAATTATGTTTACCACGGCGGTTATTGGGCTGTACCTCCGCATCCCCGAGCAGTGTGGATAGCCGGACATTGGAGACATCGTCCCGGTGGTTATGTTTGGATGCCCGGACACTGGAATTAATTTTTAATATACAAAACAAAACAGTCCCCAAAAAAGGGCTGTTTTGTTTTATTAAAAAAATCTCACTTGTCAGTTGTTATTATATCGGTACTTACGGTCATTGGTATGGTCATACCTCCCGGCACCTGGGGGCCATCAGGTATTCGCATGCTGCCTTTCATTGCTTGTTTTGATTTAACCTCGCTTATCCAGCCTGTGGTTTTATCAATCGTTATATAGGAAATAGCAGTGCCGGTGAGGTCATAATTAACCGACAGGCCAATTATAAATACTGGTTTGGCATTTTTATCGGTGACCATTGCACCCTCACCATAAACCTGGTAATAATTTCCGGCAACCGAAGTTAGCTGATAGTTCATGAGGACAACTGTATTAACGGGACTTCCTATCGAAGTTTTTACTGGCCATTTGTCGTTTTCGGCAATAGCTTTATCAGGAAAGATTGCAGTTTCGGCTTCTATAGTGCCTTTAAGGGCATCGGCACCTAAAAATTTTATCAGCTGGCTTTTAACCTGTTGTTTTTTTACCGTGTCTATTTGTTGAAAGCTATCAAAAACATCGTCAATCATTTTTTCTATATTTTCTACCGCTGTAATTCTACCCTTTTTGGTTATCGTTATTTTAAATGGTTTATTGGTCATTGCCGCCATCATCATTGAGGGAATGTCCTGCGGGTCATTTTTTTTAGAATCCATTTCTACAGATACACCGGCACCCTGTAATTTGATGCTGATTGCCTGATAGCTTACTTCCATGTTGTAAGTGCTGTCAACTGCATCAATTACTTTAAAAGCCATCCTGTAAGCAACCTCTATATTAAAGCTATTGCCCTGGCCATTTAAAATTTGAGTGATTGTTGAATTTGCCTTACTTGCCATATAATAAGTATTGCCTGTTGTTAAATCTAACACAGGCTTAACTTTTTGTGCGGTGCAATAGCTGAGAGCAAATAATAACAGTACGGTTAAAAGATATTTCATGCTGATATTTAATTCTTTAAAGGTATAAACTGTAAAGATTAAACGATGAAAAATCAGGAGTAAAACAAAAGTTTATTATAAAAGGGAGAAAAGGAAAACGAAAATAGCCAGGGCTCTCAACCCTGGCTATAATCAAATTAGCATTATCATTAAATTTCAATCAGGCTATTATACGGAAGGACAAACGGCCGGGTTAAAAATAAAAAAACTCCCGGGCTTTCGCGCGGGAGCATAGCTATATCTGTGGCATTCAATAAAAAATTATAAAAGCTTATTATTAATTAATAAATGCGCCTATCCTTAATCATTTTAATGCTGGTTCTGATGATAAAAAAAACCGGAATGGCTTGAATTGCGATTCCTATAATTGCTAATGTACTCATGATAATATTAATTTGAGAGTGGATGAAATTATAGTAAAAAGTGTACAAAAATCATACCTGTACAAAAAAAAGTGCCATCTTGCTATTGATTAGCTTAACCATGCCACAGCTTTAATTAAAAGAGATAAAATATGGGTAAAATTGAGAAAAAGCATACCCGAATAGGGCAAGAATATCCACGATCTGGTCAAAATAAAACCGTGCCAAATATGAAATTAGTTGCCTCTTTCGAATAAAGGAAATATTCCCCCAAAAGAACAATAATAATTCAAACTAAATTAACCAGCTGTTATAAATTAACTATTAGTAGTTGTTCAATTCTTTATTATAGTTGACAATTGTCATGCCATTAATGCTGTTTAGCTATAACTCCGTCAAATGTTTTAAATCCTGGTTAAGTTTTATGGCGAATAAAAACGAGCAGTAACAATTAACGACCTGTATTCGCGACGGGTTCTTTTGCTAACATTGCTTCTTTAATATATTTAACCGGCGCGCTTCCGTAACTTAAAAATTTCTCATTAAAATCTTTAAGTTTATACTTATCACCCATCTTCTTTTTATAGGCGTCGCGCAGATCTGTTATTTCTTTGTACCCGGTGAAATAACTGTCTAATTGTACACTGGTAACGTTTACACGTTTCCATTTGCCTTCAGCTTCAGCCTGCTGCTGAAATGCTTCATGGGTAAGTAATTTCATGGCATCCTGTTTAGACATGTTTTGCGTATGTACCGCATAATCCAAAATGGTGTTACAAACCGAACGCAGGTGCCATTTATACCACATAAGCTTCATTTCAGGTTCGTCAGCGCCGTATCCGTTATCAAGCATCATTTCTTCGCTGTAAACCGCCCAACCTTCAACCATTGCGCCATTAGAAAAAACTGATTTAATAAGGCTTGGCGCTTTATTTGCATAAACCAGTTGCACATAATGCCCTGGAACGGCTTCGTGAATGCACAATATCTGCAAGGTGTATTGGTTGTATTCGCGCAGGTAGCTTTCTGCCTTTTCAGCGGTCCAGCCAGCCAGGCTGCCTACGTTGAAATAAGAGTTTCCTTCTTTATCATAAGGCCCGGGCGAACTCATTGATGCCCCGGCCACACCTGCCATATAACCTGGTTCTTTCCTAACAATCAACGGTTTTGAAGGGTCGAGCATAACCAGGTCTTTAGCTTTTACAAAGGCTGTAAGTTTGGGAAGCAGATTTTCGATTGCAGGCTGAAAATCTGCGGGCTTAACATGCTTTGATGATAGGGTATCTATCAGTTGAGCAACCAGATCGAGTGAGTCAGCGGGCATCGCTTTTGTGCCAAAATATTTGGGCCAGAGCTTTTTGCTGATCTGGACCATTTCATGGTGGATGTTTTTTTTTCGCTCAACTGCCGAATTATAAACCTGCTGCGCCTTTGATTCGGACTGGATATAATAATTAAATTTTGCATCATATAAATCCCTTCCGAGCCTAAAGCTCCTGGGATGGTCGTTCTTTAATGCCTTTAACCATTCAACAAAGTTTTTTATGGCTTCGGCCGACAGATGCGCCCTGTCAAGCATTAGTTTTTGCTCGGCCTGAGGAATATTTGTTTTCTTCAGCGAATCAGCAAAATCTTTTTCAATTACACTTATGCCGCCTTCGTGCTGCTCCACAGCCAGGCTGGTAAGCTCACTTACAGGGTTTTTAATTTGCTTTTCGGCCTCTTTGTAATAGGCAGGTATGGCAGCCATTTTTTGATAAAAATTGCGCAGCCGTTTAGCCAGCGGCGCATAATGCTCATTTAAAATATAAGCAAACGTGCCGATCACATTATAGGAGGAAGGGTTCCACTGGTATGCTTTAAGCTGCTGGATACTCCATTGAATCGATTCCATTTGATTTTGCATAATGTGGTAATCAATCTTATTGCCTGCGGCCAGCGTAGTTACATCAAACCTGCTTAAAGAATCCAATTGTATCTTAGTATAATTAATCATTTTCTCTCTGCTCTTATCATCCGGAATTAGCAGCAGGCTATCGTATTTGTGATACCCAACGGAAGTTGCCCAATCAGGATTTAGTTTCCAGAGACCCTCCAGGAAGGAGTTTTCATAAACGGAGAATGCGGTGTCATCCTTACCTTGTAACGGGCCAACAGAACTATCTTTTTTACATCCTATAAAAATAGCGGTTAGTGTAAGGGCGGTAATTAATAGTTTTTTAATCACTTGGTTATCTGTTTAGCATTGGAAGTATAAACTTATAATTTTTATATGATATAAATTAAGGGATTTAAGTTGTTATATGGAACTTTTACAATCGGCATTTATTTGCCGGGATTATAGGGATGGATTTTCCAACCATTTTAAATAATATTTGTTGTTTGAAAAATTAGTATAATGGAAAATCAGCATAAAATACTCATTAAGGAATTAACCAAACTATTATTAGGAGGTAGTGCGCACGCTTCCCTGCAGGATGCTTTGAAAGATTTGAACCCAAAACTGCGTGGCGTTAAACCTGATAACATGCCTTATAGTATATGGCAATTGGTTGATCACATCCGTATTGCACAATGGGACATGCTTCAATTTTGTAAAGATGCAGATCATAAATCGCCAAAATGGCCGGATGAATACTGGCCAAAAGAAAGCGCTCCAGGGAATGATGATGAATGGGAGGGGGCAATAAAGCAGATAAACAGCGACCTGGATGAGTTTATTGAACTGATGGAACACAGCGATATTTACCAGGAACTAGAGCATGGGGACGGTCAAACTATTTTGCGCGAAGCCTTGCAGATAGCTGATCATAATGCTTACCATGTCGGCGAGATCATTGCCGTAAGAAGAATATTGAATGACTGGAGATAACGCTCACTAAATTCCCCGGAGACAATTCAGCAGCGAATTATTTCACCTTATTTATAAAGTCAACAATAGCTGGCACCAGTTCCGGTTTTAAAGGCAGATCAGAATTGGCATAAGTAGCCACATTCTTTTCTGGATCAGCAGGTGCATCTTTTAATATATGGTTCATGTCCTTTATATTAAGTAATATGGCATCTGATTTTACTTTTTTCAGCTTATCGCCATTGTAATCCGCCACCACCAGATCTGTATTTCCCTGGATAATTAAAACTTGAATTTTTATTTTTTTTAATATACGAATAGGATCATACCTGCACCACGACATTATAAAAGGTTGTATACTGGGCCTGGCTATATAATATAAAGACGGGTCTACATTGGGCGTAGTTTTACCTTTTTTCAAACTGTCCAGTATTGCCTTAAACTTATCAATCATAAATCCCGACTTGGATTTAATTTCATCTGTAAGTATTTTTTCTCCTGTTTCTGCGTGCCCTTCTGCCGAGATATAAGCTTTTACGGCCGGCTGGTCAAAGGCAGCTATCATAGATACCAGGGCACCTTCGCCATGCCCAAATAAAATGATCTTCGAAAATCGCTGATCTTCACTTAGCATATTTATTAAAACGGTAGCGTCATCGCTATAATCTTCCATATGCAACTGTGATTCCTTTGTAACGCTTATGCTTTCCCCAACAAGCCTTTTATCATAACGCAGCGTAGCGAGGCCTTTTTTACCCAAATCATTGGCTAATAATTTATAAGTGTTTCCATTAAGGCCGGTTTTGGTATTGTTGCCATTGCGGTCGGTTGGCCCGGCATCAGCTACAATTAAAACCACCGGAATTTTTCCTGTTAAATTTTTTGGAACAACCAATGATCCTGAAATTGAGCCCGCCAGGGTTTTTACCAATACGGGTGTTTCGTTTAATGATGGATCGATCGTAATTCCGGTAGCTGTTTGTGCCGATACTTTCAGGATAAAGAATACAGCGAGTATAAAAAAAGCAACTTTTTTCATTTAAAATTTAATCAGAATGGAATGATTTACTGCTTCGAAATTAATAAATATTATCAGCAATACTACTTACCATGAAAAAGCATAAAATACACGAGTCTTTGTATTAAAATCAAACCTTTTTAATCTTTGTTTATTTGTATGGATATGTCATTAGTTACTGAAATTGTTTACCTGTTTGTTTTAGCGATCCCGATAGCATGTATAGCATGGACTGTTACACATGAAGAGGTTTTTAAAGAACCCAGAGAGTATTGTATAAAACGCTGCCATACAGCAAGAAATATTGCCGAGCGCAAATTTTTTTACCTTTTTACCTGTGAATATTGCTTTAGTCATTACGTAACAGCAGTTATGCTGATTATCACCAATTATAAATTGCTTTATAATGATTGGCGCGGCTATATAATAGCAGGCTTTGCACTTGTATTTATAGCTAACGTTTATATGAGCCTTTTTGCTTTAATACGTGTGGACCTGAAGTATGCACGTTTGGAAACGGAAATAGAAGAAAAGAAGAAATAGCTGCTTTACCTTTGTTCTATGAAAGCAACGTGCAAAATTATAGAAGTGTGGCTTAAATATTATGGATTAGGAGACAGAGCAGCCGTTACTTGCTCAATTAAATCATTAATGACAGTCGGAGACTTTATTACTTTATCATGCCCCATTTCCGCATAGTTTTTCGTTTTTATTGTGGGATGAGCTTCTAAAAAGCTTTCTAAATATGAATAGGGAGAAATCTGATCATTCACGTCGTAGGCAAGCCAGTGATTAAAGTCACTACCGAAATAATAATCGTTGAACGTAAATTTCGAAGCCGAAAAACCGAACTTTTCCTGAAAGCTGTTTAAAAATTTAGTTTGTTCCAATTGGGAAATTCCAATGGCGGTCATGCTAAATTTAAAGTTCTCTTTTAGTCGAAGAAGAGGGGTGAGGCTAATCAGGAGAGCTGGCTTAATTTCCATCTCTCTTAAAGCGATTAGATTAGCCATTGCCCCCAAAGAATGCCCAATAGCAATATCCGGTTTGCCGTAGTATAGAACAACAGCTTTTACTGCCTGTATATACAATAATAAATTCGAAAGTTCGCCTTCCGAACTTCCATTTCCGGGAGCATCAAAACTAATGATTTCAAAATCTTCTCTTGGGGCTAAAGCCATAATGATTTCATTAAAATCAATCGCCTTTGATCCCCATCCATGAGTTAGAAGTATTTTAAATTTACCGCTACCCCATTTGAAAGTATTAAAACTCAATTCCTTTTTTGCAAAGTACTCATCGGTTACTTTTAACACAGATTTTTCTGCATGGTCAAGCAATTGCTGCTGTTGAAGACGGACCGGCATTTTTGGAGAATAGCAAATGTATTGCCATAACAATGATTCAACTTGTTTTGCAGAATCAGGATTAAGTGATTGAATTTCGGCTATAGTTTGTCTAAGCTTCTTCATTGGAAAAAGTGAGTAATTTTCAAAGCTATCATTTCCTTTGGCCGTTTGACATAATTGCTGAAAAAAGTATCTTTTTGAAAGACATTGTAGAAATTACCTTCTAAAAAATGTTTTTTACATAATATTTGGACATGTGCGATCCCTACAAAACAACCAGCTGCTCAAATAACCGGTTAAGTGTTTCTGACGCATCATCACAAAAGCCGGGGTGTACTTTTGATGTTTGTAAAATTGTGCTGCGGGTTGCGGTGAGCCATCTGAAACGTGAAGCTATATCCAGTTTGCCAATAGGGCCGGCATCTTTATTTCCCAGGCATATCCTTTCAATGGCACATACGTGTTCTTTTAATTCAGCAATATCTATGGCAGCCGAAAAAGCCTGCAGGCGATCTTCATCCAGCAGGTAGCGAGCCTGTAGAAACTTTTGTTTTGCACAAAAGACAATTACACCGATGTTCAGAAATTCTTCGCGTTCAACCCTGGGAATTACGCGGATAACGGCATACTCAAATAAGTGTTTCTGCTGCATGTTGGGCTTCTTTTACAAAGATTTCTGAATGTGCTATCCTGGTCAATAAAAATTTAACGTACGCTTCGCGGTAGTCTTCTGCCGAATGAAAAGCTGTTTCACCTGTCAGCCATTCACAAGGGATCAAAGCAATAATTGAGCGAATGCATGCTTCATTTAAAATCGAACGAAATTCGTTATCGACCAAATCCAGTTCGGTAGCAAGCGGCAATAATACATGGTCTTTTACCTGTACAAACGGACGTGCCGCCTGCTGCTCCCAATTATGCCACGAGTGGTGAAAATATAAGGAAGCACCATGGTCAATAAGCCATAATTCTTTGTGCCAGGTAAGCATGTTGGTATTCCGGGGAGTACGGTCAACGTTTGTTAGCAAACAGTCGAGCCAAACAATTTGCGAAGCAAGTTTTGCGTTGGGTGTTGTAATTACCGGATCGAAGGTTATTGCGCCGGAAAGATAATGAAGTGCAAGGTTAAGCCCGACACTCGCTTTCAGCAAATCCTGTATTTCTTCATCGGGTTCGGTACGGCCAAATGCTTCATCCAGTTTGGCAAAAACTATTTCAGGCACCTTAAAACCCAGTGCTCTTGCAATTTCACCTCCAATCAGCTCGGCAATAAGCGCTTTTGAGCCCTGCCCGGCGCCACGGAACTTTAGTACATACAAAAAGCCATCATCAGCCTCGGCAATAGCAGGCAATGATCCTCCTTCACGCAGTGGTGTCACATACCTTGTAACGTTTACTGTGCGCAGCTGTGGCGGGTTAAAATCCATTGCCCAATAGTTGAACGTGTTTTAGTTTTGCCTGCAAATTTACATCAATAATAAAAACAACAGGTATTTATTAAAATTAATTCAATAACGACCAACTACTTATTAAAATGTTTTAAATTAGTATTTTTTATAAAAAGACGTTATTAACGATGATATCGTAACATTATTGCTAATATTTCGTTAAATGGTATTATTTTCAAAGTTAATTTTTGTTGCTATATTGTAACATGTTTAATTAAAAGACAAGTTTATTAAAAATTTCTACTTAAACCTATTAATGAGGAGTGTATTTGTGTGCTTGATGTCAGCATTGTTTATTGGGCAATACAATACCTTATATGCACAGGAAATGACCCCGGCGATCGCCGGTAAGGTTCTAACAGAATCCAGTTTACCTGCTGAGGCATCCACTGTAATTT
Source organism: Mucilaginibacter sp. (assembly GCA_029237615.1). Lineage (GTDB taxonomy): Bacteria > Bacteroidota > Bacteroidia > Sphingobacteriales > Sphingobacteriaceae > Mucilaginibacter. Next base: position 1,546 of record JAQNCM010000293.1, on the reverse strand, counting down.
TATTAAAATACCAGGACTCATCTATCGTTAACTCTGAAATAACAGAAAAAAACGGACTATTTAAATTTACAGGCCTAAAGCCTGGCAGCTATCTTTTGTTTATAGGAAAACTAGGTTTTAGCAAAACGTATAGAGGGCCTTTTCAGCTTTCGGCAGGCCAAACTTTTGTTGCTGCTGACATTTTATTAAAACCAGATACAAAGCAATTAAAAGAAGTATCGATAGTAAGCAGCCGGCCGGATATTGAAGTAAAGCCCGGTAAAATTATCTTAAATATTCCAAACAGCCTGATTGCGACAGGTAGCTCGGCATTTGATATATTGAAACAATCGCCGGGTGTACGTGTAGATATTAATAATAATATAAGCATCATTGGGAGGCAAAACGCTTTAATAACTATTGATGGTAAACCAACCAATTTATCGGGCGATGACCTTGTGAGCATTTTGAGGAGCATGCAATCCAATACCATTGACCGCATTGAGTTAATTACCAGCGGATCAGCCAGGGATGACGCATCTGCCGGCGGCATTGTAAATATAGTTTTAAACAAGGGGAATAACATAGGTGCAAATGCAACGGTAACCGGAACGGCAGGTTATGGCAAATACTATAAAGATGCTATAGGCGTAGTCTTTAATAACCGTACGAACAAGTTTAATATTTTCGGCAACTTTAATAATTCAAGCAATAAATCATTCCATAATTTTACTACTGATAGGCTGATTAACTACAATCAATTAATAAGTGATTATAATGTAGATTACAAAGCTGTACAGGTAAACCATAATAACAGTTTTAGCCTGGGTACTGATTACTTTATATCACCCGGTCAAACCATTGGTTTTTTGGTAAGCGGTTCAATAATAGATGATAGCTTTACTAAAAATAACAATTTAAAAATAGCTAATCAGACGGTACTTGATTCAACTATTATTGCAAACTCCAACGTTAAAAGACACATAAGCAGGCTGAATTATAACCTTAATTATAAAAGCAAGCTTGATAAGGCCGGAAAAACACTTACTGCCAACTTTAACTATAATACGGTAAACCGAACGTCAGCAGAATATATTGTAAACGATTTTTTTAATCCGGATGGTACTAATTATCGCCCCCCCTTATTATTACAAAACCTGTCGCCGTCAAATATCCACATCTGGATAGCCAAAGTTGATTTTACCGATCCTCTTTCTAAAACATCCTCACTGGATGCAGGATTTAAATACAGCCACGTGATCAGTAATAATGATCTTGTTTTCGGGCCTTTTGTAAATGGAGCGTATACAAGTGACCCGGCATTTAGCAACCGTTTTGTATATAGTGAAAATGTGAACGCTGCTTACGTAAATTATGTAAATAAGTATGATAAATTTAATTTTGATATAGGTTTACGTGCAGAACAAACGGTTGCCACAGGTAATTCAATGACTTTAAATCGCGTTGTCAGCAGTAACTATACAGATTTGTTTCCGCATATCCTTCTTACTTATAAAAAGGATGATAAAAATGAATTTAGCTTGAGTTATAACCGCGGAATAACCCG